>CALRVN010000262.1:0-5722 GCA_943371625.1 Hyphomicrobium sp. CS1GBMeth3 | reverse complement strand
CCCAAGGCCGAGGATTTATGAGTGTTGGTGTGGGCTCGGAAGCTTTTTCAAACCTGCTGTTCCGCGTCGGCGGACGCGTAAGAAAGCGCTTTGAAGGCCTTGGCGAGGGCCTCCGTTCAATCGCAGCGTGGCCGACACTCGCGGTCCTCATCGCCGCGAACTTTTTAGGCGTGATCGCCTTAGCAGCCGTTTGGGACGAGTTCGATGCAACGAAACTGGTTTCGACAGCGCTCGTTCTATGCCTGCCGTTACTGTGGGGCGGCGCCGACGCGATCTCGTCGTTGGGCTACATCGAAAAAGATCTACAGAACGCCCGTGCCAAAACGGCGGCAGCCGAGACCTTCGCTGCCGAGGTCGCGAAGGGCAGGCGCCCGACCGCAGACGACCTGCTGCGGGCTTTCCAGGTATCGCTCGGGACCGGGGATACCAACCCACTGCCATCCGCTTTGATCGCGGACCGCGTCGCGAAGCAGTGCAAGCAAATGAATCACGAACCTTTGGCGTCGATCCTCGCGCTCGATATTCCAACCATACGCATGGGATCGGCAAAGGTGCGGTGGTGGCAAGTCTTTGCCGTCCGTTTCGGAATCCTTTGTACCTTTGTTGGTTTGATGATCGCGTTGGCACAATTGCAGCCCCTTATTGCGGCGTCATTCGACGCCGGATCAGGACAGGGCGGAAACACCAACCAAGCGGAAACGGCGATACCAAACATCGTCCAAGCATTGGCGATGGCATTCGGCACCAGCGTCGCCGGCCTGTTTGCCGGCATTACGCTGCAACTGGTGGCGATGTTTGTAGGCAACCGCGAGCACGTGCAGTTCGTGACCCTCCAGATGATGGTGCTGCAAATACAGACAGCCTTCGGTCGGGCCGTGGATGAAAGTCCGCTGACGCACTCGATAAATGCCCTTGGTCAAACAGTGTCCGGCTTTCATGGCCGCCTCGATGATGCGCGCATTGCGTTCGATCGTTCGGCGACCGCTGTTATCGGCAAGCTCGAAGAGCAGGATGACAAGTTGCGCCAAAGGATCGGCGGTGTCGAGGAACTGCGCGACGAGTTCGCCAAGGCGGTCGCCGCTCAACGGCAAGCTGTAGAGGATGTATCGAAAGCTATTCGGGAAGGTGCAGGGCGCATTGTCGGCGAGTTGTCCGATTGGGTGGGTAAACAAGGACAAGCCGCGGTGTTGCAGGCGGCGGAGAAGGCTCTGGCGGATGCGCGCCAAGCCACACAGGTTTCCGCAGCCGAGCTGCTCTCCGCTCACGCCGCTAAGATAGAGACAGTGCTTCAAACGGAGGTGACGCGTGGTGTAGCCCAAACAAGCGAGCTAAACCAAATGCTGGCCAGATCTAACAAGATCGCCAGGGGAACGCGCAGAATCGCGTCGTTGCTCCTCATCCTAGCAATCGTTGGCTTAACATTGGCTGTTTTCGTCGTCGCATACACTTATGTTCAGGAGTTCCGCGCTTATCTCGATCAAGTGATGGGACTGCGCAATGCTTGACGCGGACGACTTGACCGACGACACAGCGGATTTCGGTCCTGGGTCGGACCTACTCACCTCCATGCTCGCAGTGGGCATTCTCGTTTTGGCACTCATGTCGGGGTTCCTGACAATCGCCAAACCAAGGCAATGGTCTGACCAAGACGTAGGTAAGTTTCGTGCCGCTCTGACAAAAAGTGAAGAAGAAAACGGCGTTCTCAAAGCGAGACTGCTGGCAGCGGACGCAGAGCGCCAACAGAGTGGTGTAGAGGAGCGGTCGAAGACGGAAACTTTGGCTCAGCTGAAAAAGCGGGTAGGAGAACTGGAAGCCGCGCTGTCACAAAACGCTGATGGTCGCAAAGCGTTGGAAGACAAAGTGTTGCTGGCCGACGCTGAACGAAATTTCGTCGCTGCGGCCGGCGAGGCGTCTAAACGCCGTGCGGACGATCTTAACGGGCAAGTCGACCAACTCACCGCCGCAGTCTCGAGGCTTGAGGCCGAAAACTCTAACTTGCGTACGAAACTAACAGAGATCAAAACGAGGTCGCCCGACGCGTCGCTTGTTGTACTGCAGTCGGGCGGTGAGTCAGGACTATTCGACAAAAGCTCTTCCGACTTGACCTTGAAAGGTAAGCAAACCGTCGTCGATACGCTAACCGCTAAGTTGCAAAAATTGGCGTTCGGTGACCTTAATACGCTAATGATAGAAGGGTTTGCCTCAGCTGAACCTTTATGGACTAGTTTTCCGAAACGGTCGCGGCCCGAGATGCCGGAACTGCAAGAATACGCTGTCCTTGAGTGCGATAATAAGGGTGAGTTGGATAAAAAAAATTGTAGTCTAGAATATTCGCCCGACCGCAATCTTGATTTGTCGTTTAGGCGCGCTCGGGAGGTATGGACATTCTTGGTCTCGAAGTCTGTACCTCGCTGGTGCATGGCCATCACGGCTTACGGCCGAAATCGTTCACAACTCTTACGTTCTGAGGCAGGCGCGAACGAGGCCGCCATCGCCCATTGGGACCAACGGTGGTTCTCAGAAGTTACTGACCCCGCGCAGCGCCCTCCCTCTCCGGTCTCAGAAACTCGTCTTGCCGGCGAAAGAAAAGTCGTAGTTCGAGCGATTAACGACCCGTCCTCTAAGTGCACGCCCGCCGAACTCGAAGGAGCGCTTCGCCGACTAAAATAGAAGTGACCGGCTAGTGCGGCGCACAACTAACTCAAATTGCGAATGCATCAGGTCCGATTTCGTCATAAGCACATCAAAATTGCGCGGCGACCTGTGATGCTTTTCAGCAAAAAGCAAGCGCGGATGTTGACCTACTCGCTACAGGTGAGCATTTGATTGCACTTCCGCTTCTGGGATGGCGTTCTTGGTAATCGCCTCTGGCCTGCTTCTTGATGGCATCGCGTTCCACATCCCACACATGGCCATTGTTGGCGAGCATCGAATAGTGTTGGCCAACCGGCCCGACGCCATGACGGAGAAACTCGTTCCAAGAGCGGTTGCTGCCTTCGAGCCGCTCCTTCAGGAGTTCTCCAAACGTCTGGCGCTTGTCGAACACCTCACGGAGCTTTGCTTGCGGGGCGCCTTCGTTCCGATCGTAAAGCAGCGCGCGTGTGAGACTGCCCTGAGGATCCAAGTCGACCACGAGCACCATGGGATCGCTGGCCTTGTACTTCTGTTCAGAGATCAACGTGTCGGCCAGACCTAGGGTCAGTGTCGTCTTTCCAACGCCGCCCTTCCGGTTCACGATGCTGATGATCTGTCCCACTCAAGCGCCTCGTATTGCTTCAAGCGCTGCACAGTTCTGCGGGGAAAGACGGCTGACAAGGTATTGGTCGGTAAGCTCGGGTTCAGGCGAAGCGCGCCCCGGTTTATGATCAATCTTCAAGCCCTTGATTTCGCAATCACCGGACTCCGTCGAGTTCAATATCGAAAAGGATGAGGCCTATGTCTTCATCGAGGCATCAGGACCGGATCACTTCTGTACTCGCGGGATTGAGATGGGATCGCGGACAAGCGAGGTAGGGAAAATGGCTGACGCGCCTGTGAGCACGAATATCGTAGACGACATTGACATTCGCGCCTGCCCTGTTCTTGACCTCGATAGTTGTGATCTCGGGGGCTTTCTCAAAGCGGGTGGCGCGGATCGTGGCAAAGGTAAAATCCGGCCCGCTGAGGGGACCGGAACCCGTCGCACCGCCGGCGGACGTGTCCTGGAAAACATATGAGCCTGGCTCAATGCCTAAATTCCTCAGGAACCCGCGATTATTGATTCGCTTCGACAGAGGCTCGTAAAGTCGGAGCTCAGGCCGGTCCGGCTCGGTGAGCCTGACCCGATCCCCCATCGATCCTTGCCAGGCCTCTCGCCGTGAGCCAATCGTCCTGGACTTCCGGCTCGCTCAATGGGGTATTAAGCGAGCCGGTCAGGTAACTCACCAAGGCAGGAAAATCGCAGCCGGTATTGGCCACAGGCCATGGCGCGTATCGCCTCCACCAGATCAGGCATTCCGCAATCCCCCGTACGCAACACACGAGATATTTTGCTTACCCATCATCGAGAGTCGAGCGCAAATTGAGTATGCTTTGGGCGATACAGCTTCTGGAATCTGAATGTTGCTCCAGTTCTCGCGCTCGGTCCCATAAGCGGCTATCAACTGGTCGGCGGTGCGTGACAACCGCCGACCACGTCCGCTCGCGGAGGCAAAGCAGTTTTCAAATCGATCATCTTAAGTCGGCGGGGAACGTCACCCGCTCCCGTAAGAGCGCGATCGCGAATAACGCCGTGGCGGCGTGCCAAAGCGCGCGGTGAATGCCGTCGTGAAGTTTGACACCTGATTGTAGCCGACGCGGTTGGCAATCTCTTTCAGCGGCAGGTCGGTAATTTCGAGGGCGATACGCGCGTGGTCGAGCCGCTCGTTGCGGAGCGTTTCGAACACGGAGGTACCGAAGAGGCTGCGGAAACCTGCATTCAGTGTCTTCTCGCTCACGCCGACAGCGAGTGCGAGTGCTGCGATGGTCGGCGGATTTCTCAGGTCGATCAGGAGGCGCTCGCGTGCCTCGCGGATGACAGCCCAATCGCGCCTCGACGCGACGAACTTTGTGCGCGCGCCTGACGCCGCTGCTGTCGCCTGCATTGCGAATAGCTGCAGCGCGACACCCTCGAGATAGGCGAGCCTCAGCGCACCGGTGAAGTGTTCGGAAAATAGGTTGTAGCCTACGCGGCGCATTCTCGGTGTGGCAGGAATCTCGAATGCCTGGCCGCGCGCCATGTCGACATCGAGCATCGTGGCGAGGTTTCGAGGTATGTCGCCGTCAAAGTAGCGGGCTACCCTGTCCCCACGGAGCCTGTAGCCAGCCATCCTGAGCTTGTGCTGCGGCGGATGCTCGTAACGCGCCCAGCCATCGATCGTCCTAAACAGCGCTGCACGATCCGGACCGATGGACACGCGCGCGCCGTCGCTGAGCTCGATCGACAATCGCCCGTTGACCGCGAGACTGCTGGCTATCCAAGGCTCCGTTTCGATGACGCGCGGCTCGAGTATGCAGGGAGCAAAGACGTCCACCGTCCCGAGATAAACGACGAGCGTGTCGCCGACGGGAAGGCGCTCTACCGTTCCTCGGTAATTCGCCTCGTCGATCGAGATCTTCGGGCTCACCGAGACGACGTGCTCGTTCTCCCGATCGCGCAGCAGCCAATCGACCATATCCGTCTGCATGCGCACCATTATGTGCTCTCGCCGCCACACGCGCGTCCGATAGCGCCCCCCTCGGGCTTTCCCGCATAAGTTGCCCGGCCGTCATAAATGGTCAACGTTGAAATGCTCTGGCCCGGTCTTCAAAAACGTGCGGCGGTGAGGGTGAATATCGGGGTGTATGGTATGGGTCGCGTTCTCGGTTCGAATGGCGTGCAACGCTGCGCTGCCCATAAAGGAAGTGTCCCGGCGGCCAAGCGTTCGCTTTTGGTGGTGCAACCCCCGTCACATCCGATTTGCGCAATATTGGCGAGCGCGCTGCTAGCGCTCTCTGTGCCGATGTCAGTCAACGCTCAAACGTTCGGCGGTGCGGGAGGCGATTATATTGCGCCCGGCGCGCCTGGTGGCTCCTATGGCAATGCAGGCGGGGACGGCCTTACCCAAGGCGGAACCGGCAGTGGTGGAGGCGGTGGCGGCGTCGGAGCTCCCGGTGGCGCAGGTGGTTCGGGTGGCGGGGTCCCGGGGGCCGGAGGCGGGGTAGG
>CALRVN010000261.1:0-5724 GCA_943371625.1 Hyphomicrobium sp. CS1GBMeth3 | reverse complement strand
GTGAGGATGAGCAGCGAGACGATGGTGCTCGCGACCTGACCCACTTGCGCCTCGTGGCCGACGGCACTGCCGGCCCATGTGGTCACTGCGGCAAGTCCCGTGCTGATGACCAACGAAACCATCAGCAGGAAGCCGAGAGCCATGACGCCGGCGAGCGAGACGAGATAGGTCCGAAGGTACCAGAGGAAACCATTTCCGGTCGGCTCCGGGACATCCCAGATGGTGTTGAGCGCGTCTTTCAACTGAGCGACGACGCCGAGCGCCGCGATGATCAGCAGGCCGAGGCCGAATATGGCGGTGATGCCGCCGCTTTCGCGCGAAGCGGCGCCGCGCAGCATCGCCTCGACTGCTTGGGCGCCATCATTGCCGAGCAATTCGCGAAACTGGGTCGTCAGCGAACCGCGCACGGCATCCTCGCCGAACCAGATGCCTGCGACCGCTATGACAATGAGAAGCAGCGGACCGAGCGAGAACACGGAGTAATACGCCAGAGCTGCGCCGAGCCGCGATGAGCGGTGCCTCGACCAGTTCTCGTAGGCCGTCGTAAGGACGCTCCACATGGCATAGCTCGCTGGATTATCGGTCGCCGGAAAACCGGGCAGCCGGGCGTTGGTTCCCTGACGCTGTAACTAGGCCTCCGCACGCTCTCCGTCCACCGCCGCAACCACGAGCTTCTGCACTGTCTCGAGCGTGTCCGCCTCGTCGGCGGGCTTGTCCCAGCGGATGCGATGCACGCGTGGAAAGCGCATGGCGAGCCCCGACTTGTGCCGCGTCGACGGGAACACGGCGTCGAACGCGATCTCGAGCACGATCTTCTGCTCCACGGCCCGCACCGGCCCGAACTGCTCCAGCGTGTTGTTGCGGATGAACTTGTCGAGCTGCAAAAGCTCCTCGTCGGTGAAGCCCGAGTAAGCTTTGCCGACCGGCACCAGCTCGCGCACGGTTTCGCCGTCCTCGCCGGCCGTTTCGCGCCAGACGCCGAAAGTGTAGTCAGAATAGTAGGACGAGCGCTTGCCCGATCCGCGCTGCGCGTACATCAGCACGCAATCAATCGTCAGCGCCGCACGCTTCCATTTCCACCAATGGCCCTTGGGTCGCCCCGACAGGTAGGGGCTCGAGCGACGCTTGAGCATTAGGCCTTCGATGCCCGCCTCGCGTGAGCCGCCCCAAAGCTCGTCGAGCGCTTTGAAGTCGTCGAACGTGACGATAGCGCTGACGTCCGTGAGCCGCGGGCGGTGACGCTCGTGCCAGGCTTCGAGCCGCAGGCGTCGTTCGTCGAAGGAGAGCGGGCGCAGATCTTCGCCGTCCTCGATCAGAAGGTCGTAGAGACGCACGAACGTCGGATAGTCGCGCAGCATCTTCGCCGTGACGGTCTTGCGGTTGAGGCGCTGCTGCAAGTCGTTGAACGGTGCCACGACGCCGTCGCGCACCACCAGCAGCTCCCCGTCGAGCACGGCATTGAACGGCTGCAGCGCCGCGACGATCTCGGGAAAGCCATGCGAGATGTCATCGCCCGATCGCGAAAATATCCTCACCTCGCCGGCACCCGCCGCGATCTGCACGCGGATGCCATCCCACTTCCATTCGGCGACGATGTCGCTGGGCGAGAGATTGGCCCAGTCGCCTTCCTCGATCGGGTGCGCCAGCATGAGCGGACGGAAGATCGGCTTGCCGGCAGCGTCGGGCCGCGGCCCGCGGCCGTCGAGCCATGCAAAGAGATCGGCGTAGGGCGGCCGCAACGCGTGCCAGATTTCTTCGATATCCGACAGCTCGTGCCCGCTCATTTGAGCCAGCGCCGTTCGTGCCAGACGTGCCGAAACACCGACACGCGGCGCCCCGCCTATGAGCTTCAGCAGCGCCCAGCGCCCACGCACGTCGAGACGGTCGAGAAAGTCCCCGAGCACCGGCGCCACGGCGTTGCCCGGAACCAGCTCGAACGCCGCGACGACCTCCGCCAGTTGGGGCGGGGGGCGTGTGGTGCGCTTGTCGTTGGGCCACAGCAGCGCAACCGTCTCGGCCGTGTCGCCGACGTAGTCGCGCGACATCTGGTAGAGCACCGGGTCAATCCGACCCGTCATCAGCTCGCCGATCGCGCGCCGCAGCGGCAGCCGTGGAAAGAGGCCGTCCGTCAGCGCCGCCAGCGCATATCCGCGGTCGGGATCGGGCGCCTTGCGGAAATATTCGACCAGCAACCCGAGCTTGCCGTTGCGCGACGGCGTCGTCGTCAGGCAGTCGAGGAGATTTGCGAACCGTTGCACAGCTAGTCGTCCTCGTCCTCGAAGCCGACGAGTGACAGGGCGCGCGCTTTGCGGCCCAGTAGCCCCAGCTGATAGACGAGTGCATCGTCGCGTCCGTGCGTCACCCACACATCTTCGGCGCCGGTCTCGACTATGGTGTCGAGCAGCTCCGGCCAGTCCGCATGGTCGGAAATGACGAGCGGCAGCTCGACGCCTGCCTGCCGGATACGCCCTTTGATCCGCATCCATCCCGACGCGAACGCGGTGACGGGATCGGGAAAGCGTCGCGACCACCGATCGTCCGTCGCCGAGGGTGGGCAAAGCACGAGCGCACCGGAAAAATCAGTCGTCTTGTCGGTGGTAGCCGGACGCAGGTCGCCGAGGTCGACACCGAGCCGCTGATACAGCGCACAAACCTCGACCAGCGCACCGTGCAGATAGATAGGCGCGTCATACCCGGCTTGCCGCACGAGCTTGATCACGCGCTGCGTCTTACCGAGACCATACGCACCGACGAGATGCGAACGCTCCGGCTGCCGCGCCATCGAGCTGAGCAGGCGACCGACCTCTCCCTCCGCCGGCTCATGGCGAAAGACGGGGAGGGCGAACGTCGCCTCGGTGACGAACACATCACACGGCACGACCTCGAAGCTGGGGCATGTCGGATCGGCGGCGCGCTTGTAGTCGCCCGACACGACAGCGCGCTGCCCACTCCACTCCATGACCACCTGCGCCGCGCCCAGGATGTGCCCGGCCGGCTCCAGGCGCACATCGACGCCGTTGATCGCGCGAGTTTGGCCGAGCGCCTGCGGTTCGAACGCGCCGGCGGACTCGGGCCCCATCCGCACCTTCATCACCTCGATCGTCTCGTTCGTCGCCAGCACGGCGCCGTGCCCGGAGCGCGCATGGTCGCTATGGCCATGCGTGATGATGGCGCGATCCACCGCGCGCGATGGATCGACGTAAAAGTTCCCGGGCTCGCAATAGAGCCCGCGGTCGGTCGGATAGAGCCACTTGTCGACGCCGGCAGCGCCCATGCACACCTCTCTGGAGATGCGCAGTATGTGGTGTTTCAGCCTGCTTCTGTCATCCCGGCTCGAGCCAGGAAGGCAAGAAAGGCTTAGCGGACTTTGTAAGCCGCGAGGAACGTCCGCACCGCGATGCCGACGACGTGGCCGATGCGCTCCTCAGCAGGCGGACCGCCGGCATTGAAGATCAGCGGCTTGAACATCGTCGATTGGCAGGACTCGAGGAACTGGGCCGCCGCCACTTCGATGTCGTCGATCTGCAGCGTACCGGCGGCAACCTGTGCCTCGAGGTAGGCGGACAGGCGCGCAATCCCGACCACTGGCCCCGACTCATAGAACCGGCGCCCGATCTCCGGCATGCGGTCCGAGATCGCGATGACGGTCCGCAGCGACGAGATCGCCGAAGGCTGACAGAGAAACTCGACGAACGCCTTACCGAGGCGCGTCAGGACCGCACTGACGTCCCGGTCCTCCGGGTCGAGGTTGAACACCTGCTCGGCCTGGCCCCGCCGCTCGTCCTCCACCACAGCTTCGAACAGCCGCTCCTTGCTGTCGAAATAGACGTATAGCGTGCCCTTGGAGACGCCGGCCTTGCGGGCGATTTCGCCCATGCTGGCGGCGTCGAAGCCCTTTGCCAGAAACGTCGACCTGGCGCCCTCGACGATCTGCCGCCGCTTTGACCCCTCGTCGGGGGCGGCCGTCTTTTGGGCGCGGGCGGAAACCTGCATTTGCTCCTCAGCGTTATCCCAACGGACGAGATGACCGAACCGTTCGGTCACATTGACATAGTCGGCGTCACTGGTTAAGTCAACGTTTGACCGAACGGTTCGGTCAATGGACTGAATGCGAATTCACGGTGGGTCGCATCATGAGCAAGAGCCAGGACAGGTTGGCGCGCCGCGCCGAGCCGGACGCCCAGGGGCAGGAGTCGCCGATCGTGCGTATCGGCCCGGTCGAAGCACGCAAGGTAGAGGGCGACGGCCAGCAGGACGCGCGTGCCCCTGCTGAATCGGACGCCGGCAAACCGAAAGGCCGGAGCATCCGCAAGCCGCTGTTGATCGGTGGGCTCGTAGCGCTGTTGGCTCTCGGTGCCTGGTACGGACAGTACTGGTGGATGACCGGCCGCTTCCTCGTTTCGACCGATGACGCATACGTCGGCGTGCATGCGGCGACGCTCGCCGCCAAGGTGCCGGGTTACGTCGCCTCGGTGACGGCCGGCGACAACGCCAAGGTCCACGCAGGAGACATCGTCGCCACGATCGACGATGGCGACTACCGCATCGCGGTTGATGCCGTGCGCGCCAACATCGCCACGCAAGAGGCGACCATCGCGCGCATCGGCAAGCAGATCTCCGCCCAGCAGGCTGCGGTCGCACAGACGCAAGCCCAGCTTGCCTCTACCAATGCCAATGCAACGCGGGCCGGCCTCGAATTGAAGCGCCAGCAGCAGCTCGCTGTGCAGCAGTACTCCAGCCAGCAGAAGCTCGAGCAGGCGCAATCCGATCAGGATCAGGCACAGGCCGCCGTGCTCGGCGCCAAGGCCGCCGTGGAGGCTGCCGACACCAACGTCGCCGTGCTCAAGGCGCAGCAGCAGGAGGCCGCGCGCACGCTCGATCAGTTCAAGGCCAACCTCGCCAAGGCGGAGCGTGATCTCTCTTTCACCACCATTCGCGCGCCCTTCGCCGGCACCATCGGCAACCGCGCCATCCAGAGCGGCGACTATGTGCAGTCGGGTCAGCGCCTCGCCAGCCTCGTGCCGCTCGATGACGTCTATGTCGATGCAAACTTCAAGGAGACGCAGCTCGCAGAGTTGCACGCCGGGCAGCCCGCCTCGATCAGCGTCGATGCCTACGACGGGCACAAGATTGCCGGAACGATCGAAAGCATCGCACCGGCCTCGGGATCGGTCTTCTCGCTACTGCCGCCAGACAACGCGACCGGCAACTTCACCAAGATCGTCCAGCGTATCCCTGTACGCATCCGCGTCCCCGCGAACGTCGACGTGGAGCAGCTGCTGCGTCCCGGCATGTCGGTAGTCGTAACGGTCGACACCAAGCCCGGCGCAAAAACGGACAGCGCGAAAACGGCGCTTGTCGCCAAGTAGAGCGGGACGTCATGGCCAGCGCGACGACCACATTCCCTGGCGGACCGTCTGCGCCCACCGCGGATCGCATCGATCCACGTCGGCTGTTGGCGTTCCTCGCCATGGTGTTCGGGATGTTCATGGCCATCCTCGACATCCAGATCGTGTCCGCCTCGCTCAACGAGATCCAGGCTGGTCTCGCCGCGTCCAGCAACGAGATCACTTGGGTGCAGACGTCCTACCTCATTTCCGAGGTGGTGATGATCCCGCTGTCGGGGTTCCTGTCGCGCGCGCTCGGCACCCGCACCCTTTTCGCACTGTCCGCAGCCGGCTTTTCCATTGCCAGCCTGATGTGCGGGTTGTCGACCTCGATCAA
>CALRVN010000260.1:0-5786 GCA_943371625.1 Hyphomicrobium sp. CS1GBMeth3 | reverse complement strand
CGCCTTCGTGATCGAGGTCGTCGTTTATGGCCTGTGCCATGGCATTGCACTCCTGACTTTTGCCGCCGATTGCCTGTCACCCAGAACCGTCGCCCTCGGCGGATCGTTCCCTCGCTCGCGGCATGGAACGCATGTCCAGCGCCGGTGTTGTCGGCGCATGCAAATGGATGTGCGCGAAATTTGGGACGGATTGCCCTTTAAAATCAGGGAGGCGCTGCTGCATCTTGAGCGGGTAGAGCAGCAGCTACATTGTTCGCAGCAGGCCCTTTTCGCCGTTGTCGAGCCGCCTCAGATGCCCACCCAGATGATCGTCATCGAGCCGATTGCTCACCGCCGCGTGTCTTAGCCAAACCACTATTTCGGTGCCGCGCCCAGCTTAGGCCCGATGCGTTCGATGCGGTTGGTCCAGATGCCGCCGGAATAGCCCTCAGGTAGCTCCGACAATTGTTCGACATCGTCGACGCCGGTGCTGAAGCCGCCGCCGGCATGTGGCCCCAGCACGACCAGCTGCACCCCGGCATCGCGCATCCGCGTCGCGAGCTTGTCGGGCCACCCCCACATCCACGGAGCGAAGTTGAGCGGCACGAACATCAAGCCCTTGCGGCATGAGCTGGGGACATATCCCGACCAGCCAAGTGCCGCGTAGGCTAGCAGGCAGCCTTTCAGTGATTTCTTCGAACCGATCCGGATGTCGGGAAGCTTCTCGTGCACGCGTTCGGTCGGCTCCGTGCCGCCATACACCATGAGCCGAGCGCGCGCCTCCGGACTGAGCGTGCCCAGGTAAGCCGCCAGCTTGTCCCCCTCGCTGAGGTCGTTGCTCTTCACGTTGATGAGGAAGCGCCTATCGGGAAACTTGGCGAGCACTTCATCCAGCGTCGGCATCGTCCCAACGCCTTTGCCGCGCAACGGGAACGTCTTGCCGCTGTCCGCCGTATAGCCATAGCCGACGTCGAGCTGCTTCAGCTCGGGCATCGCATGATCGCGCGTCGTGCCTTTGCCCTCAGTGCGGCAGTCGAGCCCCCAATCATGGAAGACGGCGAATTTGCCGTCGGTTGTCGGATGGACATCCAATTCCACGATGTCGGCCCCGGCCGCGAACGCCGCCTCCATCGATGGCAGCGTGTTCTCGATGAAATCGTGCTCGGGCGGATAGATGCGCGACGCGGTGCAGGTCTCGCCGTCCAGGTCCTCGCGCGTGAAGGTCTGATGCACGCCCCTGTGCGCGAGCAGCACCGGACGCACGTTGGATGGCGCGCTGAAGAGGGAGGTGTTGTTGAGCCACGCGAACGCGGCAAAGGCGAGAATGACGAGCAGCGTGTAGCGCAGAAACTTCTTCATCGATTCCGGTCTCTCGGCGCGTGACGGCGACCGGCACCAGAGGAGGCCAAAGCGGCGAGGCGAGGGCGGCCATGCGCCCGCTCAAAATTTACCATCCGGCCGCAGCCGGTCCGCATGCCTGACCGGATCGGCGGTTGCCGTGCTATGGGGATGGGCAAAGCCAACGCATGCAGCCCAGGGGGACCTAACCGATGCGTACCGCCCAGATCACACGCCGAGCCACGGCAGGCGTCGCCGCCGCCTTCCTCGCCATGCTCGCTGCCGCGCCGGCAAACGCCGCCCACGTGCAGGTCGGCGTGCTCACCTGCAAGGTCGCTGGCGGCCCTGGCTTCGTCTTCGGCTCCAGCAAGGACATCGAGTGCAAGTTCGAGGGCATCAACGGCCTCAAGGAGCCGTATCACGGATCGATCACCAAGTTCGGCATCGACATCGGCTTCACCGGTAGCTCGTACCTGGTGTGGACCGTGCTCGCGCCGTCGTCGAACGTGCCGGAAGGCGCGCTTGCCGGAAACTACGGCGGCGTATCGGCCGAGGCGACGGTCGGGCTGGGTGTCGGCGCCAACGCGCTGCTCGGCGGCTTCCAGCAGTCGATCGCGCTGCAGCCCCTCAGCGGTCAGGTGCAGGAAGGCCTCAACATCGCCGTCGGCATTTCCGAACTTTCCCTCCGCCCGGGCCGGTAGACGGATCGACGGCGAGCACTGGAAGGGCTCGCCGAACGCACGAGAAATCTACTTCGACATCTCCGCCTTCAGGTGCTCGTCGACCTTGTCGAGGAAGCCCTGCGTCGACAGCCACTTCTGCTTGTCGCCCACGAGCAGCGCCAGATCCTTGGTCATGAAGCCGGCTTCGACCGTCTTGATGCACACGCGCTCCAGCGCCGCCGCGAAGTCGGCCAGCGGCTTGTTGTCGTCCAACTTGGCGCGATGTGCGAGCGCCCGCGCCCACGCGAAGATCGACGCGATGGAATTGGTCGAGGTCGACTTGCCCTTCTCGTGCTCGCGGTAGTGACGCGTCACCGTGCCGTGCGCAGCTTCGGCTTCCACCGTCAGCCCGTCCGGCGTCATCAGCACGCTCGTCATCAGGCCAAGCGAGCCGAAGCCCTGCGCGACGATGTCCGACTGCACATCGCCGTCGTAGTTCTTGCACGCCCACACGTAGCCGCCCGACCACTTCAGCGCCGAGGCGACCATGTCGTCGATCAGCCGGTGCTCGTACCATAGCTTCTTCTTGTCGAACTCCGCCTTGAACTCGGCGTCGAACACTTCCTGGAACAGGTCCTTGAAGCGGCCGTCGTAGGCCTTGAGGATCGTGTTCTTGGTCGACAGGTAAGCCGGGTAGTTGCGGTTCAGCGCGAAGTTGAACGTCGCGCGCGCGAACTCGCGGATGGAGTCGTCGAGATTGTACATCGCCATGGCGACGCCCGAGCCCGGCGACTTGAACACCTCGCGCTCGATCGTCTTGCCGTCCTCGCCGACGAACTTGATCGTCAGCGTGCCCTTGCCTGGGAACCGGAAATCGGTGGCGCGGTACTGGTCGCCGAACGCATGCCGGCCGATGACGATCGGTTGCGTCCATCCCGGCACGAGCCGCGGCACGTTGCGGCAGATGATCGGCTCGCGGAAGATGACGCCGCCGAGGATGTTGCGGATCGTGCCGTTCGGGCTCTTCCACATCTCCTTGAGGTTGAACTCTTTGACGCGCGCCTCGTCCGGCGTGATGGTCGCGCACTTGACGCCGACGCCGTGCTTCTTGATCGCGTTCGCGGCGTCGATCGTGACCTGGTCGCCGGTAGCGTCACGGTTCTCGATCGAGAGGTCGTAGTACTCGAGCGGCAGATCGAGATAAGGATGGATCAGCTTGTCTTTGATCAGCTTCCAGATGATGCGAGTCATCTCGTCGCCGTCGAGCTCTACGACGGTGCCGGCTACCTTGATCTTCTGCATTCGGGATTACCTTGCGGGTGGGACGGTGGCTGTTTGACCGCAGCTTAGCGACGCTGCTGCGCCGCAACAAGAAGGAGCTTCGGGACCACTGCGGCCGTTCGCATCACCCCGGCCATTCGCTCATGTCCGGCTCGTCGCAGACCAGCGCGACATCGCTGCTGCCGAGCACCAGCTTGACGGTCTCGGCATCGAGATCGCTGCGCGCCTCGCAGACGGCGCGCGTACACGTGTTCCAGCAGAACCGTGAGCCGACGAGCGAGCGCAATGCCTCCGCGCGCACGTTGGCATCGGGCGCGCTCAGATCGGCCAGCCGCCGGTCGAAGTGCCGGTCGTGGAGGGACTGCACCAGGATCGGCAGCGCAGCGACTACCAGCAGCCCGCCGACCAACCCCCATTTCCACTCGGCCTCCGGAGCTGGCGCTCGAAGGGCCTCGCGAAACGCCCGCCCGTAGATGAGCGTCGTGCCGATCAGACCCACCTCCAGCACGGTAAAGAGGCCCGTCCGGGCCACGAATACGATCGGCAGGTAGGCCAGGAACAGCGCACCCGCGAGCAGGGCGCCGCAACCGGTAAAAGCCGCGCAGACCCCGGCGAGGACGTCCCGCGGATCGAGGCGCCCGATCAGGGCGAAGCCCACCATGCCTAGCGCCGCCGCCGTCCATGCGATAAACGGGCCGAGGCGAACAATCGGCCCTAAGTAGTCGTAGTCGACCGCGAAGACGAGGATCGGCACGGCGTACGCCAGGAACCCGACGAGGAGCGCTTGGCTCCACCTCGCGGCGAACGTGCCGGGGCCGCGCTCGCTGTCTCCCGCTGGTTTCATTTCGGGAGGTTTCATTCGCTCTGACGCATGCGAAAGCCTGAAAGCCCGTGACGGCGCAACAACAACTCGAGATCAGTACCGCAATTGTGGACGGCATGATGGCTCCGGTCCTCGCCGCCAGCGGCCGTCCGATTGCCGAGGTCGTCCACGTCTGCCACGAGCAGACGATTGATATCGGACTTCCTGCGCTTGCGATCCCCGGCCTCGACCGCGATACGCTCGGCCCCGTGCTCACGTATTGCGCCCAGTTGCAGTGCGAGGCCGACGACGTCACGTGCCCGAGCTGCAAGCGGCGTACCGAAGCGCAGGGCATCCATTCGCTCGACGACTTCATCGCCCGCCACAAGGAGATCATCGTCGGTGACGGCGCGGCACGACTTGTTGGGCAGGGCGAGGGCACGCTGCATACGCCCGCGCTCGCCGCGCTGGAGAAGACCTGGTCGGGTGAGAACTACTGGTTCTGGGCCCGGCGCGTCATGCGCAAGCTTCGCCACGGCCTCCGGCGCGCCACTGTCTCGGGCGCGCCCATTGCTGCAGAGGGGGAGACACCGGCGGTCATCCTGATGGAGCCGCAACTCCCGGACAACATCGGCATGGTGGCCCGCGCCATGGCCAACTTCGGGCTCGACGATCTGCGTCTCATATCGCCCCGCGACGGCTGGCCCAATGAGAAGGCGAGAATCGCCGCCTCCGGCGCCAACTACGTCATCGACGATACGCAGGCCTATCCATCGCTCGAAGCCTCGATCGCCGACGTCAACTGGCTGGCGGCGACGACGGCCCGCCAGCGCGACCTGCGCAAGCCCGTCATGACCCCGCTCGAGGCGGTTGCCGAGATGCGCGCCCGCATCGCCCGAGGTGAGCGCTGCGCCGTCCTGTTCGGCCGCGAGCGGTCGGGTCTGGAGACCAACGAGGTCGCCAACGCCGACGCCCTAATCATGATTCCGGTAAATTCTCGTTTCGCCTCTCTCAACCTCGCCCAGGCCGTGCTCATCCTTGGTTACGAATGGATGCGCAGCAGCGACAGTCAGAGTCTCGGCCGGGTCACAACCTACGAAAAGCCCCTCGAGACCGGCCTCTACATGAATGACGACAGGCTGGCGACGAAGGAGGAACTGATCGGATTCTTCCAGCATATGGAGGGCGAATTGGAGCTCGCGGGCTTCTTTAACCCGTCGCACAAGCGTGCGACCGTCATCCGCAATCTGCGCACGATGTTCTCGCGCATGGGTGCCACGGAGCAGGAAGTCCGCACCCTGCGTGGTATTGTTGCAACGCTGGTGAAGGGCAAGGGAAATGCCCGCAAGCCGTCATCTTAGCCGCCATTATCTGGCCAAGTTTAGGGCTGAGCCATGCCGCTCCCAGCGAGCGGTTTCTGCTTCGGCGCGTGCCGGCAAACGCGGCCTTGGCCAACTGTAACAATATAACAGGGACAGATTCAGGAGATGTGGATCATGAAATGGGCGGGGAGGGGTTGGGCGTGCGCGGTATTGATGTCCGCGGCGACGTTCGCGGCAGTGCCCGCCAGCGCGCAGGAGCTGAGCGAAAAGGCCACGCGCACGTTCATGGAGTACGCTTGGACACTGACGCCGGAGCGCTTCACCAAGCCCAACGGTGAAACGATCCTCATCGACAAGACCAAGCGCGACGAAATTCTTGTGCCGCTCGATCTGGCACGCGAG
>CALRVN010000259.1:0-5789 GCA_943371625.1 Hyphomicrobium sp. CS1GBMeth3 | reverse complement strand
CGGGAGTCGCTCGGTTCGATTACCCCCACGCCATCCCGGGGCTTGTCCCCGGGATCCACGCGTCCGCAAGCTCTGGTCCCAGTCGTCGGCTGGATCCCGGCAACAAGTGCCGGGATGACACTTTATGAGCGGGCGAGCGCTAGGCGGCGGCGAGGTTGCGCAGGACGTAGTGCAGAATGCCGCCGTTCTTGAAGTATTCGAGCTCGTCGAGCGTATCGATGCGGCAGATGATCGGCACCTTCCGCACGCTGCCGTCAGCGCTGACGATCTCGGCGATCATTTTCTGGCGCGGGTGAATGGTCGTCAGCCCCGGAATGCTAACGATCTCGTCGCCCTTGAGGCCGAGCGACTGCCAGCTCGTGCCGTCCTCGAAGACGAAGGGCACGATGCCCATGCCGACGAGGTTCGAGCGGTGGATGCGCTCGAACGACTGGGCGATCACGGCGCGGACGCCGAGCAGGTTGGTGCCCTTGGCCGCCCAGTCGCGCGATGAGCCGTTGCCGTACTCGATGCCGGCGAAGACAACAAGCGGCCTGCCGTCGTCGCGATAGCGCATGGCAGCGTCGTAGATCGACATCTGCTCACCTGAAGGATAGTGGACCGTCCAGCCGCCTTCCTTGGTGTTGCCGGCGGCGTCGCGCACCATAAAGTTCTTGATGCGGATGTTGGCAAAGGTGCCGCGCATCATCACCTCGTGATTGCCGCGGCGGGTGCCGTACTGGTTGAAGTCGGCAACGAGTACGTCGTGGTCGAGCAGGTACTTCCCCGCAGGCGAAGCGACCTTGATCGAGCCGGCGGGCGAGATGTGGTCGGTGGTGATCTTGTCGCCGAAGAGACCAAGAATGCGCGCGCCGGCGATATCCGTGATCGGGGTCGGCGTCTTGTCGATGGTCTCGAAGTACGGCGGATTGCGCACGTAGGTGGACTCGTCGTCCCAGGTGTAGGTGAGGCCGGCGCCGCTATCGATGGCGCGCCAGTTAGCGTCGCCGTTGAATACGTCGGCATAGCGGTCGACGAACAACTCGCGGGTGACGTTGGCGACGATGAAGTCCTGGATCTCGTGCGAGGACGGCCAGATGTCCTTGAGGAACACGGGCTGGCCGTCGCTGCCGATGCCGAGCGGCTCGGAGGTGAGATCGGTCTGCACGGAGCCTGCAAGCGCATAGGCGACGACGAGCGGCGGCGAGGCGAGGTAGTTCGCCTGCACGTCGGGGCTGACACGGCCTTCAAAGTTGCGGTTGCCGGAGAGCACGGCGGCGGCGACGATGCCGTTCTCGTTGATGGCGGCGGAGATTTCCGCAGCGAGTGGCCCGGAGTTTCCGATGCAGGTGGTGCAGCCGAAGCCGACGAGGTTGAAGCCGACCTTGTCGAGGTATGGCTGCAGCCCTGCTTTCTCCAGGTAGGCGGAGACGACCTGCGAGCCGGGCGCCAGCGAGGTTTTCACCCACGGCTTGGAGGTGAGGCCTTTCTCGACCGCCTTCTTGGCGAGCAGGCCGGCGGCGATGAGCACGCTCGGGTTCGACGTGTTGGTGCAGCTGGTGATCGCGGCGATGACGACGTCGCCGTGGCCGATGTCGAACGCGCGATCCTTCACCGGCACGCGCTTGTCCAGCTCGCCGGGCTTTTTGTATTCGGTGTCGAGCGCCTTGGCGAAACCGGAGGCGATGTCGGTCAATGCGATGCGGCCCTCGGGGCGCTTTGGCCCCGCCATCGAAGGCACGACGGTGGTCAGGTCGAGCGCGATGGTGTCGGTGAAGACCGGATCGGGCGAGCCCTCGACGCGGAACATCTCCTGCGCCTTGGCATATTCCTCGACGAGAGCGATGCGCGAAGCCTCGCGGCCGGAGATCTTCAGGTAGTTGAGCGTCTCGCTGTCGATGGGGAAGAAGCCGCAGGTGGCGCCGTACTCGGGGGCCATGTTGGCAATGGTGGCGCGGTCGGCGAGCGTCATCGAGTCGAGGCCGGGGCCGTAGAACTCGACGAACTTGCCGACGACACCCTTCTTGCGAAGCATCTGCGTGACGGTGAGGACGAGATCGGTGGCGGTGACGCCCTCGTTGACCTTGCCGGTCAGCTTGAAGCCGATGACCTCAGGCAGCAGCATGGATTGCGCCTGACCAAGCATCGCGGCTTCGGCCTCGATGCCGCCCACACCCCAGCCCAGCACGGCCAAGCCGTTGACCATGGTGGTGTGGCTGTCGGTGCCGACGAGGGTGTCGGGATAGGCAAGGATGGTGCCGTCGGGGTAAGTGCGGGTCCACACGGTCTGGGCCAGGAACTCTAGGTTCACCTGGTGGCAGATGCCGGTGCCGGGCGGGACGACGCGGAAATTGTCGAATGCGCCCTGGCCCCATTTGAGGAAGTTGTAGCGCTCTGCGTTGCGCTGATATTCGAGCTCGACGTTGTTGCCGAGGGACTGGGGCGAGCCGAAGTCGTCGACGATGACCGAGTGGTCGATGACGAGGTCGACGGGCACCAGCGGGTTGATCTTCTTGGGGTCGCCACCAAGCGACTTCATGCCGTCGCGCATGGCGGCGAGGTCGACGACGGCGGGGACGCCGGTGAAGTCCTGCATCAGCACGCGTGCCGGGCGGAAGCCGATTTCGGCGCCGGCCTTACCCTTGTCGCTGATCCAGGCGGCGACGGCCTCGATGTCGGCCTTGGAGACGGTGCGGCCATCCTCGTGACGCAGGAGGTTCTCGAGCAGGACCTTCATCGAGTAGGGGAGCTGCGCGATGCCCTTGAGGCCGTTCTTCTCAGCCTCGGGGAGCGAATAATAGGTGTAGGTCTTGCCCCCAGCTTGAAGCGTCTTGCGGCACTTGAAGCTGTCCAGCGACACGGGCGCGTCAGTCAAAATTCGTCTCCTTCGTTCGCAGTCGACGGCCTGCGAGGGCCGTTAGTTGCAGTCGTCAACCCTGCCGCAAGCCCGGCGGAGGACGGCGCGCGCTTATGCTGATATAAGCAGCCGGCTTCGGAAGCCCTGTCCTCGGGCAGGTCTGGGCTAAGAGTGGCCGGCGCGCTCGCGCGGCCATCTTGCGGGATTTTCCCATCCTTTCGCTAGCGCATTCTGACACACGGGTGATGAAGAGCCGTGCAGCTGGTTGCTGAAAATCTGACCTTGGAGCGGGGCGGCCGTACGATTGCGAATGCGATCTCGTTCACGCTCGGGCGCGGGACCGCGCTGATGCTGACGGGACCGAACGGGTCGGGAAAATCGACACTTCTTCGCGCGCTGGCCGGTTATCTTCGTCCGGCGTCGGGGTCGGTTCGCCTCAGCGGCGGGAGTGCGGCGGGAGCGGATGGTGAATCCGGCGAGGTTGCGGAGGTGTGCCATTTTGTCGGGCACCTCGACGGGATCAAGACGCACCTGACGGCGGCGGAGAACCTTGGCTTCTGGGCGACGTATCTCGCCGGGCCGGAGGATGCGGGCAAGAGTGTTGCCGAGCGGGTCGAGGTGGCGCTGGAGCAGTTCGCGCTGGAGCCGCTGGCGGACATTCCGGCGGGATACCTGTCGGCGGGGCAGAAGCGCCGGCTGGCGTTGGCGCGGTTGGCGGTTGCCCGGCGCACGCTGTGGATCCTGGACGAGCCGACGGTGTCGCTCGATACGGCGTCGGCGCGGGTGCTGACTGACGCCATCAACGCGCACCTGAAGTCCGGTGGCATGGCGGTGATCGCCACGCATCTGCCGATGGACGTCGCGCCGGTTCAGGCGATCCAGCTCGGCCGTGTGGAGGTCGCCGCATGAGCGCGTTTCTCGCTCTCCTGAAGCGCGACCTGAAGCTAGCGGTGCGCCAGGGTGGTGCGCTCGGCACGGCGCTCGGTTTCTACATGATGGTGGTGACGCTGCTGCCGCTCGGGCTCGGCGCCGATCTCAATTTGCTCTCTCGCATCGCGCCGGGGGTGCTGTGGATTGCGCTGCTGCTGGCGGCGCTGTTGTCGCTCGGACGGGTGTTCTCTTCGGACTACGAGGACGGCTCGCTCGACGTGCTGGCGACGGGCGCGATGCCGATGGAGCTGGTGGTGACGGCGAAGGCGCTGGCGCACTGGATCTCGACGGGTATCCCGCTGGCGCTGATGGCGCCAATCCTAGGTCTTCTGCTCAATCTGGAGATCGGGGCGTACCCGCTGTTGCTGGCGACGATGCTGGTGGGGACGCCGGCGATCTCGTTCATCGGGGCGGTTGGTGCGGCGCTCACCCTGCGGGCCTATCGCGGTGGCCTGCTGATCGCGCTGCTGGTGCTGCCGCTCTACGTCCCGACGCTGATTTTCGGGATGGCGGCGATCAACGGCCTGCTCGGGGCATCGGGGACGGAAAGCGCGTTCCTGATCCTCGCTGCGATCTCGCTGGCTTCGGTGGTGCTGTGCCCGCTGGCCGCCGCGGCGGCCTTGCGGCTGCAAATGCAGTAGGCTGGAGTCGGGTTTTGCAGCGCAATGTAGACCGTTCACCAGTGGGTTATCTCGGCAACGGGATTGCCCGATGTTCATTTGCGCTTCAGCGCGCAACCGCTTAGATCATCGCCGATGCAGACCCTGACCCAACGTCTGGCTAACCCGACCCGCTTCATGGAGCTTTCCGCTTCCGTGCTGCCGTGGGTCGTTGCCGCGTCGGCCGCCGTCATCGGTTATGGGCTCTATCTTTCGTTCTTCGTGGCCCCGCCGGACTACCTGCAGGGCGAGACGGCGCGCATCATGTTCATCCACGTGCCGTGCGCCTGGCTGTCGATGGCGGTGTACGCTATCATCGCGGCGTCTTCGTTCGGGCTGCTCGTGTTCCGGCATCCCTTGGCCGACGTGTCGGCGAAGGCGGCGGTGCCGCTGGGAGCAGCGTTCACGTTCCTGGCGCTGGTGACGGGATCGCTGTGGGGTCGTCCGACCTGGGGCACTTACTGGGTGTGGGACGCGCGGCTGACGTCGGTGCTGATCCTGTTTTTCCTTTACCTCGGCCTGATGGCGCTGCGCTCCTCGATCGAGGATGAATCGCTGGCGTCGAAGCTGACGGCGATCTTGGCGCTGGTCGGCATCGTGATGCTGCCGATCATCAAGTTCTCGGTCGACTTCGGCAACACGTTGCATCAACCGGCGAGCGTCATCCGCGTGGGCGGCCCGACGATCGATCAGGCGCTGCTGACGCCGCTGCTGGTGATGGCGATCGGCTTCACGCTGATGTTTCTCGCCATGCACTTGAAGGCGATGCGTAACGAGATCCTGCACCGGCGCGTCAGGTCGTTGCAGCTCGCTGAAGTGGAGCGCGCACAGGCGGCACAGCTGGCGGCGGCGGAGTAGCGACATGGACTTCGGAATCGATCTCGGACCGCACGCGAGCTTCATCATATCGGCTTACGCCGTGGTGACCGTCGTCGTCGCAGGTCTCATCACGTGGCTGATCCTCGACGGGCGCGAGCAGGAGAGGCGCCTCGCCGATCTCGCCGCCCGGGGCGTCAAACGGCGCAGCGCGACGCGCACCTGAGGAAGCCGCAGCTTTATGCAACCAGCAACCAACGAGCCGTCTTCGCCTGCGGGTAAGCGCGGGTTCGGGTGGGTGATCGCGCCGCTCGTCGTGTTCGGCGCGCTGGTCATCGTGTTCGCGTTCGCGCTGGAGACGGGCGATCCGTCGAAGCTGCCGTCGGCGCTGATCGGCAGGCCGGCGCCGGTGACGCAGTTCGCGCCGCTCGAAGGGCTGGTGGCGGACGGCAAGCCGGTGGCGGGCTTTTCCAGCGCCGAGCTCGCCACGGGCAAGCCGGTGATCGTGAATTTCTGGGCGTCCTGGTGCGTGCCGTGCGCCGAGGAGC
>CALRVN010000258.1:0-5793 GCA_943371625.1 Hyphomicrobium sp. CS1GBMeth3 | reverse complement strand
CGACGTACAGACGACCACGATCAACGACTACCTCGGGACTGACTGGGACGATATTCGGCTCGCCTTCGAGGACTTCGGTCAGGGCGTGTTGTTCGATCCTCGCTCCCTTCCGCCGCGCGATCCAATTCACATGATGGACGGTGAGACATCTGAAGAGGTCATTGGTTATCACCGATGGCACGCCTCTATCCGAGCCATCCAACTTCTAGGGATCGGCGACGCGTCGTGGTGGGAGAAGCTCGACACTATTCTCGGATTGGCCTGGGCGGCGCAGTCGCTCAACACACCTGTGCAGCAAACGACGCCCAATGCGCCGTTGCCTACTGCGGATCTCGATGAACTGCGCGCCGCTTGGCTGCCGCTAACACCCGCGGAGAGGGACGCTCAGTTCGATCTACCTGCCGGCCAATACTGGGGCCATCACCCGGAGCCGAAGCGGCCGGTGCTGGGTGTGGCATGAGTTAGGTTGCCGACGCGCCCACAGCTCAGCGGGGGAGGAGGCTCTTGCCCATGAGATACTTGTCGATCGACTGGGCAGCCTGACGACCCTCGCGGATCGCCCAGACGACCAGCGACTGACCGCGGCGGATGTCGCCGGCGGCGAACAGCTTCTTGCCACCCGGCACCTTGTAGTCCTGCTCGTTGGCTTCGACGCCCTTGAAGCGGCCCCGCGTGACGACGGGGACGCTCAGCTCCTTGACGACGTCGTCGTCGAGGGGGCCGGAGAAGCCCATCGCGAAGAGCACGAGGTCGGCGGGCAGCTCCATCTCGGAGCCGGGGATCGGCTGCAGCTTTGCATCGACCTGCACGAAGTGCAGCTTCCGGACCTTGCCGTTCTCGCCGGAGAAATGCGTGGTCGAGACGGAGTACTCGACCTTGGCGCCTTCGGCCTGGCTGGTGGACACGCGCAGCTTCAGCGGCCAGTGCGGCCAGGAGAGCGTCTTGTTCTCCTTCTCGGGCGGCATCGGCATGATTTCGAGCTGGGTCACCGACTTGGCGCCCTGACGGAACGAGGTGCCGATGCAGTCGGATCCCGTGTCGCCGCCGCCGATGACGATGACGTGCTTGTCCTTCGCCGAGATCTCCTTGGCGTCGGTGATGGCGGGAGGCACCTCGCCGGAGACGCGGCGGTTCTGCTGCGGCAGGAATTCCATAGCGTAGTGCAGGCCGTCGAGGTCGCGTCCGGCGGCGGACACGAAGAAGTCGAAAGGCTTCTCGGAGCCGCCGGCGAGCAGCACCGCGTCGTGGCTGTCCTCGAGTTCCTTGGCGGAGAGCGTCTTGCCGACGTGGACGTTGTAATGGAACGTCACGCCCTCGGCTTCCATCTGCTTCACGCGACGGTCGATGACGCCCTTCTCCATCTTGAAGTCGGGGATGCCGTAGCGGAGCAGACCGCCTGCCTTGCCGTTCTTTTCGTAGACGTGGACGTCGTGACCGGCGCGCGCGAGCTGCTGCGCGGCGGCGAGCCCGGCGGGACCGGAGCCGACGATGGCGATGCGCTTGCCGGTCTTGACCTCGGGCGGCTGCGGCGCGATCCAGCCTTCCTCGAAGGCGCGGTCGGCGACGGCGCATTCGATGGTTTTGATCGCCACCGGCACGTCATCGATGTTGAGCGTGCATGCTGCCTCGCAAGGCGCGGGGCAAACGCGGCCCGTGACCTCGGGGAAGTTGTTGGTCGAGTGGAGGTTCTGTGCGGCCTGCTTCCAGTCCGAGTGATAGACGAGGTCGTTCCAGTCGGGGATCTGGTTGTTGACCGGGCAACCGGTGTGACAATAGGGGATGCCGCAGTCCATGCAGCGCGATGCCTGGACCTTGGTATCCTCCTCGCTCAGCGCTTGAACGAATTCGCGCCAATGCTTGAGGCGCTCGGCGACCGGCGCGTACTTGCGCTCCGCCCGCTGGAATTCGAGGAAGCCTGTAACCTTGCCCATACCTATTCCCCGGAGTCGGACCCCACGGGCCTGACCATTCTAACGTTGTCTTTCGGTGTCAGACCCCGAGGGTCAGGCACCGTGTAAAAGCCTCAAGCCTTGGCCAGCTTCAGGCCGATCTCGATCTTCTCGAGACCGTCTTTGTCCGCCGCCTGCGCCTTGGCCATGGCGATGAGCGCCTTGCGGTACTCGACGGGCATGACCTTCTTGAACTTCGGCATGTAGATGCGCCAGTTGGCCAGGATGGCTTTCGCCTTGGCCGAATTGGTGTAGTGCGCGTGACGGGCGACGAGTGCGTAAAGGCGCTCGGCGTCGTGCTTGGTCATGTCGCTCATGACCTCGACGAGGCCGTGGGCTTCGAGGTCGCCCTGCTGGCCCATGAGCCGCTGCATGACCTCTTCCTCGGCCTCGACGGGCTCGAGTTCGACCATGGCGAGGTTGCACTTCGATTCAAAGTCGCCGGCTTCGTCGAGCACGTAGCCGATGCCGCCCGACATGCCGGCCGCGAAGTTGCGTCCCGTCGGGCCGAGCACGACGACGACGCCGCCGGTCATGTATTCGCAGCCGTGATCGCCGGTGCCTTCGACAACCGCGGTGGCGCCGGAGTTGCGGACCGCGAAGCGCTCGCCGGCGATGCCGCGGAAGTAGCATTCACCATTGATGGCGCCGTACATCACCGTGTTGCCGACGATGATGCTCTCTTCCGGCTTGATGCCCGAGAGCGCGTTGGGGCGAACGATGATCTTGCCGCCGGAAAGGCCCTTGCCGACGTAGTCGTTGCCTTCGCCGACGAGATCGAGCGTCACGCCGCGTGCGGCCCAGGCGCCGAAGCTCTGGCCGGCGGTGCCGACGAAGGTCAGCCAGATGGTGTCCTCGGCGAGACCGGCGTGGCCGAAGCGGCTCGCAACCTCGCCCGACAGCATGGCGCCGGCGGAGCGGTCGACGTTGACGATTGGCACCTCCGCCTTGACGGGCTTCTTGGAGGTGAGCGCGGGCTGGGCGATCGCGATCAGCTTGTTGTCGAGCACCTTTTCGAGACCGTGATCCTGGGCCTCGCAATGGTGGGTAGCAACGCTGCTGGGCATGCGCGGTTTGTAGAAGACCTTGGAGAAGTCGAGGCCGCGCGCCTTCCAGTGCTCGATGGCGCGGTCCTTATCGAGAGCTTCGGTGTAGCCGATCATCTCGTTCATGGAGCGGAAGCCGAGGGCAGCCATGTACTCGCGAACTTCCTCGGCGACGAAGAAGAAGTAGTTGATAACGTGCTCGGGCTTGCCCTGGAACTTGGCGCGCAGCACCGGGTCTTGCGTGGCGACGCCGACCGGGCAGGTGTTGAGATGACACTTGCGCATCATGATGCAGCCGGCGGCGATGAGCGGCGCGGTGGCGAAGCCGAACTCGTCGGCGCCGAGTAGCGCGCCGACGACGACGTCACGGCCCGTGCGCACGCCGCCGTCGACCTGCACTGCAATGCGGCCACGCAGGCGGTTCAACACCAGCGTCTGGTGCGTTTCTGCGAGGCCGATCTCCCATGGGGAGCCGGCATGCTTGATGGAGGTGAGCGGCGAAGCGCCGGTGCCACCCTCGAAGCCGGAGATGGTGACGTGGTCGGCACGTGCCTTGGCAACGCCGGTCGCGACGGTGCCAACGCCGACCTCGGAGACAAGCTTCACCGAGACCCAGCCCTTCGGGTTGACGTTCTTCAGGTCGAAGATGAGCTGAGCCAGATCCTCGATCGAATAGATGTCGTGGTGCGGCGGCGGCGAGATGAGGCCGACGCCGGGCGTCGAGTGACGCACCTTGGCGATGACCGCATCGACCTTGTGGCCGGGCAGCTGGCCGCCCTCGCCGGGCTTGGCGCCCTGGGCCATCTTGATCTGGATCATGTCGGAGTTGACGAGGTACTCCGTCGTCACGCCGAAGCGGCCCGACGCCACCTGCTTGATGGCCGAGCGCATCGAGTCGCCGTTGGGCAGCGGCTTGTAGCGGTCGGTTTCCTCGCCACCTTCGCCGGTGTTCGACTTGCCGCCGATGCGGTTCATGGCGATGGCGAGCGTGGTGTGCGCCTCGCGGCTGATCGAGCCGTAGCTCATGGCGCCGGTGGCGAAGCGCTTGACGATATCTGCCGCCGGCTCGACCTCCTCGAGCGGCACAGGCTTGCGGCCGAGCGCTTCGGCGGCGCGGATGCGGAACATGCCGCGCATGGTCATCAGCTGCTCGGACTGATCGTTCACCTGCTTGGCGAAGGCGCGATACTTGTCCGGCAGGTTGCCTCGCACGGCGTGCTGCAGGTCGGCGACCACGGAGGCGCGCCAGACGTGGGCTTCGCCGCGCACGCGATACGCGTACTCGCCGCCTACCTCGAGAGCGTTCTCAAGGACCGGCACGTTGCCGAACGCCGCCGCATGACGGTCGACCGTCTCCTGGGCGATCTCGCGCAGGCCGACGCCCTCGATCTGCGTGTGGGTGCCGGTGAAGTACTTCTTCACGAAGGACGAGCGCAGGCCAACCGCGTCGAAGATCTGCGCGCCGCAGTACGACTGGTAGGTGGAGATGCCCATCTTGGCCATCACCTTGAGGATGGCCTTGCCGATGGCCTTGATGTAGCGCTTCTTGACCTCTTCGGGGCTGATCTCCTCGTCGATCTCGGGCAGCATGGCCTCGAGCGTCTCAAAGGCTAGATAGGGATTGATCGCCTCGGCGCCGTAGCCGGCGAGAGTGCAGAACTGATGCACCTCGTTCGCCTCGCCCGTCTCGACGACGAGACCGACGGACGTGCGCAGGCCCTGCTTGATCAGGTGGTGGTGCACCGCCGACGTCGCCAGCAGTGACGGAATGGGAATGCGATCCGGCCCGACAGCGCGGTCGGACAGGATGATGATGTTGTATTCCTTCGAGCGCACGGCCTCTTCGGCCTCGGCGCAAACGACGTCGAGTGCAGGGGCCATGCCGGCGGCGGTCTTGTCGGCGGCGTAGGTGATGTCGATGGTGATGGACGAGAACTCGTTGTCCTTCACCTCGCCGATCTGGCGGATGCGCTCCAGGTCCTCGTTGGTCAGGATCGGCTGATACACCTCGAGCCGCTTCTGGCGCGAGGTGCCTTCGAGGTCGAGCAGGTTCGGACGCGGGCCGATGAACGACACGAGGCTCATGACGAGTTCCTCGCGGATCGAGTCGATCGGCGGGTTCGTGACCTGCGCGAAGTTCTGCTTGAAGTAGGTGTGCAGCAGCTTTGACTTCGATGACAACACCGATATCGGCGTGTCGGTGCCCATGGAGCCGATTGCCTCCTGGCCGCTTTCGGCCATCGGCGTCATCAGCAGCTTGACGCTTTCCTGCGTGTAGCCGAACGCCTGCTGCAGATCGAGCAGGCTGACGTTCGACTTCTTCACCGAGGCGCGGTTCTTCGGCAGCGGCAGGTCGGAGACCAGAATTTGCGTGCGCTTCAGCCACGTCTCGTACGGGTTGGAGGCCGCGATCTCGGCCTTCAGCTCCTCGTCGGAGACGATGCGACCCTTCTCGAGGTCGATGAGCAGCATCTTGCCGGGCTGCAGGCGCCACTTCTGGACGATCTTCTCTTCGGGAATGGGCAGTACGCCCGATTCTGAAGACATGACGACGAGGCCGTCCTTGGTAACGAGATAGCGCGCAGGGCGCAGACCGTTGCGGTCCAGCGTGGCGCCGATCTGGCGGCCATCAGAGAAGCACATGGCGGCGGGGCCGTCCCACGGCTCCATGAGGCAGGCGTGGTACTCGTAAAAAGCACGACGCTTGCGGTCCATGGTCGGGTTGCCCGCCCACGCCTCGGGTATGAGCATCATCGCGGCATGGGTCAGCGAGTAGCCGCCCATGACGAGGAACTCGA
>CALRVN010000257.1:0-5819 GCA_943371625.1 Hyphomicrobium sp. CS1GBMeth3 | reverse complement strand
TGGATCCGGCAGGCGATCACGCGCTCGATCGCCGACCAGGCACGCACCATCCGCATTCCCGTGCACATGATCGAGACGATCAACAAGATCGTGCGCACGAGCCGTCAGATGCTGCACGAGATCGGCCGCGAGCCGACGCCGGAAGAGCTGGCGGAAAAGCTCGCGATGCCGCTGGAGAAGGTGCGCAAGGTTCTCAAGATCGCCAAGGAGCCGATCTCGCTCGAGACACCAATCGGCGACGAGGAAGACTCACACCTGGGCGATTTCATTGAGGATCGCAACGCGGTGCTGCCGATCGATGCCGCGATTCAGTCGAACCTGCGCGAGACGACGACGCGGGTGCTGGCCTCGCTCACGCCGCGCGAGGAGCGCGTACTGCGCATGCGCTTCGGCATCGGTATGAATACCGATCACACGCTGGAGGAAGTCGGCCAGCAGTTCTCGGTGACGCGCGAGCGCATCCGTCAGATCGAAGCCAAGGCGCTGCGGAAACTGAAGCACCCGAGCCGGTCGCGGAAGCTGCGGTCCTTCCTCGACAACTGATCTACCGAAACCCCCGAGCCCAACTCGGGGGTTTTTTGTCGCTGCGCCGAGGAGGCGCCAGATCAGTCGGTCTCCGTGCTCGCTGGGAAGCATGACGCGTTTTCGCCATCGCTTTTGCCACGTTCGACCGAGGGCCGGCGGCTATAGTCCCGCCCGTCTCCGGTTTCGAGGGTATGTCATGCCGCTATCGATCTCACGCCGCACGGTTCTGTCGACGGCTCTCGGCTTTGCGATGGTGCCAGTCACCGATGCTCTGGCGGAGCGAGCGAAGTTCGACTTGGCGGCGCGGCTCGCAGAGATCGAAGCGACGGCTCAGGGCCGGCTCGGCGTCGCCATTCTCGATACGAAATCCGGCGAGCTCTACGGCAGCCGCGAATTTGAGCGCTTTCCCCTTTGCAGCACATTCAAGGTACTGGCCGCAGCGCTCGTGTTGAGCCGCGTCGACAGCGGCGAAGAGCGGCTCGACCGGCGCGTCGTCTTCAGCGCAGCCGATGTGGTGGAGTATTCGCCCGTCACTAAGGACCACGCCGGCCCCGAGGGCATGACTATCTCCGACATTTGCGCCGCGGCGATCACGGTCAGCGACAACACGGCCGGCAATCTCATGCTGGCGAGCTTCGGAGGCCCCGAGGTTTTGACCAAGTATCTGCGCACCCTCGGCGATGCGGCGACACGGCTGGACCGCATTGAGCCCGGCCTCAACGAAGCAACGCCTGGCGATCCGCGTGACGGTACGACGCCGCGCTCGATGGCCTACACACTGCAGCGCATCCTGCTCGGCAACGTTCTTTCGAGAAGCTCGGAGAGCCTGCTCATCGGCTGGCTCGTGGCCAATACGACCGGCAATGCGCGCCTTCGTGCGGGAGTGCCGGCGGGATGGCGCGTCGGCGATAAGACGGGTACCGGCGGCAACGGCGCGGCCAACGACGTCGCCATCATCTGGCCGCCGGATCGGCCACCTCTCATCATTGCCGCCTATCTCGCGGATACGAAGGCGCCCCTCGATGTGCGCAATGCCGCAATTGCGGATGTCGGGCGTGCCGCGGTGGCGCTGATCTAAGCGGCGGAAGCAACAGCCACCGCACCGCAGCCGAAATTCGGGCGCAGTCGGGAAGCAGTGTCCAGCTGACCGACGTGAGCCCCGGCATCCCGTGGACGAGAACACCAACATAGAGCGAAGCGGCGCGGCGGCGTGGCCGGTGCTGCGTCAGTTCATCGACGCGGAGGCGCGCTTCTCCGAGCGGATGGGCGGTCATCCCGCGTCGTCGGCACTGTACGAATTCCTGCGCTTCGGCATGAAGCAGGCGTGGGCGTGCCTGTTCGGCGGCATGATGGTCGGGCTGCTGATCGGGACCTACTTCTTCTACCCGCAGGACGCGGCGCTGGCGCGGTACGACTTCCTCTTCCTCGCGGCGCTGTTCCTGCAGGTGGCGCTGCTGGGCTTCGGGCTGGAGACGATTGAGGAGGCGAAGGTCATCGCCGCCTACCACGTGGTCGGCACGGTGATGGAGGTCTTCAAGACGTCCGCCGGCTCGTGGATCTATCCGGAGGAAAGCTTCTTCCGCATCGCCGCGGTGCCGCTGTTCTCCGGCTTCATGTACTCATGCATCGGCAGCTACCTGTGCCGTGCGTGGACGCTGTTCCACCTGGAGTTCAAGGGGCATCCTCCGATTGCGTGGCTCGCTCTGCTCAGCGTTGCAATCTACGTCAATTTCTTCTCGCACCATTTCGTGCCCGACATGCGATGGGTGCTCTTCATCGCAGCTGCGGTGCTGTTCGCGCGCACGCGGGTCTACTTCCTCGTCTGGCGATCGTATCGCTGGATGCCGCTGTTGCCGGGGCTTTTACTTGTGACGACGTTCATCTGGATTGCTGAAAACGTCGGAACGATCACCAAGACCTGGCTCTATCCAAATCAACATGCAGGTTGGTCGATGGTCAGCTTAGGCAAGTTCGGGTCGTGGTTCCTGCTGCTGATCATCAGCTACACGCTGGTGGCGCTCATCAAAAAGCCGGTCGCGCACACCGCGTCGGCGCCTGAGGGCGATACCGAAGCGCTGGACGCCCCGCGGGTTGCAAATGCCTGATACGGGCGCCGTTCCGCCGGCTCGACCGCGCATCTATCTGGCGGGCCCGGAGGTGTTCTTTCCCAATGCCGTGGAGCAGGGCGAGACGAAGCGGCGCCTGTGCGCCGAATACGGTTTCGAAGGCGTCTATCCGCTCGACAATGAGATCGACAACGCGCTTCCCCTGGTGGAGCGGGCTCGCCGGATCAGCCACGGCAACGAGCAACTCATGCGCTCGTGCGACCTGCTGATCGCCAACTGCACGCCTTTCCGCGGAGGCTCGATGGATGTCGGCACGGCGTTCGAAGTCGGCTTCATGCGGGCGCTCGACCGGCCGGTGCTGGGCTACTCGAATGTTGCGGGCGATTACGCCTGCCGCGTGCGTGCGGAGATGCGCGGAGCCGGCACTGCGTGGGACATGGAAACGGGCGCCGCGGACATCGAGGATTTCGGCCTTACTGAGAACCTGATGATTGCGATCGCCATCCTCGATGCGGGTGGCCGGTTCATCGCGCAGGACGTGCCTGCGGACCGCAGACTGTCGGACCTAGACGGTTTTCGCGGCTGCCTCGAGCTTGCGCGCGCCCTCGCCTTTAAGATTTAGAGGCCCGAATCTCATATTCGGATCATCAGACATGCGCGGCGCGCAGGGCATCGTTACCGCTCGCGTTGTATCGCCTTCGTCACGCAGTGCACAACGAGCGGCCTCGCGCACTGAACGAGCGTCGACAGGCTTGAATAAGTCACGTCGGATTTCTTACGCAGTTGCGAGGAAATGTGGCGGCTGGGGAAATGTCCGCATCCGCCACGAGTTAAAAAACGCCACGTATATTGCCGGGGTCCGGAGCGCCGATCTTTAATTCGGCGTCCGCTAGCTTGCGGCGATGGAAAACGCGACCAACATCCTCGCAAACATCGACCCCTGGCTGGCGCTCGGGGTCGTGGGTGCCATGGCTGTGACAGATGCCGTCTGCGTGATGTTCACGGCGTCCGTCGTCCACCGCAAGGGCCTCGCCGTCGCCAACTGGAGCGCGCTCTCGTATACGCTCTCCGGGTTCGCGGTAATCAGCTACACCAACCACTGGATCTACATCGTGTTTGCCGCGATCGGATCCTGGTTCGGTGCCTACCTTGCAATGAAGTATCTGCCGGACGCGACGGCGGCCCCGATGGTGGCCGGCGCCGGCCCGGTCATCGATCCAACGGGCCGGATCGTCCCCACGCCCAGCCCACAGCCGTTGCCTGCCTCTCCCCTCCCCTCCGACGAGCGCGTCGCCGCGTAGCTTCCGCCCGAACTTGACGCACGCAGTTGGCGAACTCCCACGGTGTTGCTAGCATCGGTAGCATTTGCTGCAGGTGTATTTCGGGGGTTCGTATGGCGTTGGCCGAAGAGCGCTCGGTTTTCGAGCGGGCCCACCAGGCTTGGGCGGATGGCGATTTCGAAGCTTTCATGAACTGCGTCACGGATGATGTTCTTTACACGGTGAATGTCGACGGCCAGCAGGTGCCCTACGCCATGAGCGCAGTGGGCAAGACCGATCTGCAGGACCGATTGCAGCTGCTGCTCGACACCTTCGAGGTCATGACGTTCGACGTCGAACGGATGGTGCACGATGAGGCATTCAGCCGATCGCTGGTGCACGGCGTCTATCGACACAGGCGTACGGGCGAAATCCTCGACATCAAGGTGCGCTTCAACGGCTGGGTACGGGATGGCCTGCTGATGCACGTCGAGGAAATCCACGACGCGCGATACATCGAGGCTTACGACCGCTTCATCTTTCACATGATGCAGGCGGCGCAGGAGATCAGCGGCACCTGACGTCTGGCTGCTTTTCGGTAAGCCGCGGTGCCTACATCCAGCCGCGCCACTTGAACCACAGCAGCGGCAGGATGGTGCTCAGCACGATCAAGCCGAGCGCATAGTAGTAGCCAAACGTCCACCCCAGCTCGGGCATGTACTTGAAGTTCATGCCGTAGATGCTGGCGATGAGCGTCGGGGGAATGCCCGCGACCGACACGACCGTGAGCACGGTGAAAATGTCGTTCTGCTTGGTGTTGATGAGGCCGAGCACGGCGTCGAGCAGGAACTGCGCCTTGCCGGCGAGATGCTCCTCGTAGTCGGTGAGCGAGGCGATGTCGCTGCCGACCGTCTCCAGCCGGTCCTGCATCTCGACGGGCACCCATGTGCGATGCGACCTGACGAAATGCACGATGCGTTGCAGGCCGAGGAGAATGTCGCGCACGCGCGAGGCCCGCTCGCCAATGTTGCCGACGTCGAGCAGAACGTTGCGGAGCGCGGCATTGGTGGCTGGGCGTTTCTTGTTCCGTTTCTGGCGGCGCGGGAAGATCGATCGCGACAGTCCATCCAGCTCGGTGCCGGCCGCCTCGAGGGCGTCGGCGCTCACCTCGACCATCGCCTCGGCGATGGCCGTGAAGGTTTCGACCGAGTTCTCCGGGGGGTCGGACTTGGCGAACCGGTCGGCGACGAGCGCGAACGATCGCAGATCGGCATAACGCACGGTGACGAGGTAGTCCTTCGACAGCACGAAGCCCAAGGGCGAGGGCGCCTCGTCGATGGCGTCGGCGCGGGCAACGATCGGCATGCTGAGGTAGAGGATGCCGCCGTCGTCGTAGAGACGGCTCGAGGTTTCGATCGCGCCCAGTTCCTCACGTGTCGGGACTTCGAAGCGGCAAATCTGCTCCGCCATCTCGATATCGGCCGGCGTCGGGTCGAGGAGGTCGATCCACCACGTCTTGGCGACGTTGATGGGCGCGGTTCCCGGCTGGCGGCCGGGGAAAGTCGTCAGCATTGGAGGTCTCCACCCGTGGGCGCGTCGGCGGCGCTTGAATCAACCAGCGCGATCGTTGCCGAACGTCTAGACTGCGAATGTGGCACAGTCCACGCGCGGGATGCCCGGTGCCTAGCCGTCAGCGCTTTTTCAGGGCGGTCGCCTTGTGAGCGGCGCGCCTGCCGCTCTTGTCGCTCTCGACGATGAACTCGGGATTAGACTTCGACGCCGCCACCTTGTGCGTCTTGATCTTGGTCGGGCGCGTTTGCTTCTTGACCACGCGGCCGGTGGTCTCGCCCTGGCTGGTCTGCCAAGCCACCTTGTCACCCGCGCGCAAGCTCTTTCCCTGCTTTTTCTTCGTCGCCATGAGCACCTCTCGGGGTGTTGACGTGCGCCGTCGTCATTCGTTCCGAAAGCT
>CALRVN010000256.1:0-5834 GCA_943371625.1 Hyphomicrobium sp. CS1GBMeth3 | reverse complement strand
TCATTGTCTCCTCGTTGGCGTGAGCGCGCTTAACGCTCAGTCCGTTGACGGCGGCTGCGGCCAAGCCAAGACCGGCCAAGCCGAAGGTCCGACGGGTCAGCATGGGGCATCTCCCGGGCATTTGAGCCGACCCGACAGGGTACGGCTTCTCGTTGGGGTTGCTCCTAAATACGCGGCGCATCGCCAGTCGGTTACATTAGCGAAGTTTCATCTTCCGAAATGTTGAAGCCCGCATCTAACCGCCTATCGGCACAGCCCTGTCGACGGTGATCTCTTCGGGGCTCAGACAGCAGCGGATCGCGATGGCCTCGACGCCGGCAGCCGTCGCCTTCTGAAATGCCGCGCGGTAGGCGGGGTCAAAATCTCCGGTGATCGAGAAGGTCTCCGCGTCTGCGCGCTGGATCAGATAGACCATGACGGCGCGATGGCCCTCGGCAACCATGGCCGACAGCTCGGCGAGGTGCTTTGCCCCGCGGGTGGTGACGCAGTCGGGGAATTCGGCGTGGCCGGCGTTCCGCATGAGGTGCACGTTCTTCACCTCGACGTAGCAGCGCCCCTTGCGCTCGTCCTCGAGCAGGAAATCGATGCGGCTGGCGAGCCCGTACTTCGCTTCGCGGCGGGTCGTGGCGTAACCGGCGAGGGGGGTGATGCTGCCGGCCGCAAGCGCCTCGGCGACAAGGCGGTTGGGGTGCATGGGGTTAACCCCCACGAGGGTCGGACCTGCGCCCAGGTCGTCCTCGATCATTTCCCAGGTCAGCGGATATTTGCGGGTCGCGGCGTCGCTGCGCGAGAGCCAGATGACCGAGCCCGGGGCCGACAGGCCGAGCAGCGAGCCCGTGTTCGGACAGGCGACAGTGGTGGGACCGCCTTCATCGAGCACGACGTCGGCGAGGAAGCGCTTGTAGCGCTGTACGAGGCGGCCGCGCACGAGCGGGGAGGGGAATCGCATAGTGGCAACCTAAGTGGTAATACACGCGCTTGCCAGACACGGGAGAAGCGACTTTGGGCGGCGAGGAAATCGTCACGGCGGCGGTGCTGGTGATCGGCGACGAGATTCTCTCCGGCCGCACGCACGACCGCAACATCAACTACATCGCGGCACACTTCACGCGCATCGGCATCCGGCTGCGCGAGGTCCGCGTCGTTGCCGACGACGAGCCGGCAATCGTGGAAGCCGTCAACGCGCTGCGCGCGCGCAATACGTATCTCATCACCACGGGCGGCATCGGGCCGACGCACGACGACATCACCGCGGATGCAATTGCGAAGGCGCTCGGTGTTGCGATCGATCACGATCCGCGCGCGGTCGCGCTGCTCGAAGCGTACTTCACGCGACGCGTTATCGAGGCGACACCGGCACGCATGCGGATGGCGCGGATTCCGCACGGCGCAGAGCTGATCGAGAACAGTATTTCTGCGGCTCCGGGCTTCATGATCGGCAACGTCATCGTGCTCGCAGGCGTGCCCGATATCATGCAGGTGATGCTCGATGATGTGACGCCGCGACTGCGCACCGGCGCCAAAATGTTGACGGCGACGATCCATCTTTTGCGCGCGGAAGGTGATGTCGCCGATTTATTTGCGGCTCATCAAAAAACATTTCCCGATGTTGCAATGGGCAGCTATCCGACGTTTCAGTCGGGACGTCCCACTACTCAACTTGTTCTGCGATCAACAGATTCGAGAATGCTGCAGCGCGCTCTCGATGAATTGGAGCGCATTCTCGCAGCGCGCGGAATGATGTGAAATTCGCGGCCATGCGTCGCAGCGGCGGCATCACGCAGTGATTTGCCGCGTTATCTCCTCTTGTTGCTGTTTCATGCAAGCCGCTCCGGGGGGAGATGGCGTGGGAACAAAGGTTTCCGCACCGTCGTTCTCGCGGCGCAAAAAAGAAACAAACACGGAGTTCTGTAATGGCGTGGAAGCTATCCACCTGGGCGAAGCGCGTTCGCCTGGCGTCTATCGCGACGATCGCGTTTGCGATCTCGTCGATCGCCATTCCGGCAATCACGTCTGCGCCTGTCGAGGCGAAGACGCCGGGGAAGACCTATTGTTTCGTTGGCAAGTGCCATCGAGTGAAGACGATCGAAGAAACGCATCAGCTTGTCGGCGTCGAGCAGAACGTCACTGCTTCGCATTACGATGACTGCAGCAAGGATCGGTACAATCCGTGCGGTCTCACGTCGTCGGGTGAGCGCTTCCATCCAGATCGCCCCGACAACACTGCGAGCCCGATCTATCCGGACGGCACGCAGCTGCTCGTGTGGAGCCCGAAGAACAAGCGCGCGCTCGTGCTGCGCGTGAACAATGCCGGACCCTACTGGGGCAACCGCACGCTAGACCTGTCGCGCGCTGCAGCTGAGAAGCTCGGCTTCGAAGGCGCAGGCGTTGCGGCCCTCAAAGTGAAGGTGATCAAGGCGCCCGAGCTGGAAGAGTCGCGCTACAAGAAGAACCGCGAGTACGCTCCGGTTCCGGGCGACATCGGTCAGTATGCCAGCCTCGATGAGGCGCAGACCGGCATGGCCGTAGTGCTCGCATTCAAGGCGACGACTGGATCTCCGTTCGCGCCTGTCACGACCGCGAATGCCTTCTCGGGACAGAGCGTCGGTGCCGGCAACCTGCTGGTGGCGGAAGCTCCGCAGGCCATCGGTCGCGTGATGACCATCGCTTACTCGCCGCCGCCGGTAGCACCGGTGGCACTGGGCGGGTTCCCTACGCAGAGCCATGTCGAGCGTAGCCTTGGTCAGTCGCGCACTCTGAGTCAGGCGGCGAACCAGTCGCGCTGGGACGAGGATCGCGTCATCGATGGCCCGGTGAAGCTGTCGGCAGTGACGGAGGCCGTCGCATCGGAGACGTCGTCGATTACGGCGCCGAAGAAGGAGCGTGCGGCCAAGGAAGCCGCCAAGGCCAAGCTGGCCGCTGCTGCCTACGAGGACGCCAAGCCGGCGAAGAAGAAGCGCAGCGAGAAGGCGGAGAAGTCCGACGCATCGGAGAAGTCCGAGAAGGCTGGCAAGTCGAGCAAGACGGCAAGCAAGTCCTCGCGGCGCTCGCGTCGCGACCGCGACGTTGCAAGCTACGACGAGCGTCGGAGCAGCCGCAGCAACTATCGTGAGGATCGTGAGTATCGTCCGCGCGTCGCGTACCAGGGCGGAGGTAATGGGTACAGCGATGGTGGTCGTAGCGCCGGCCAGACGATGCAGGACAACTTCCGTCCACTCTGACGCTTGGCGCCGAGCGGCTTTTCTAGTCTGCCGCTTGGCGTTTAGCTGGATCTAGCGCAACAGCGCGGCGGGGAGGCCAAAAGCTGACCCGCCGTCGTCGTATCGGACGAAGAGATCGTATTCGGCCTCGAGCGTGTCGAGGAACGTGGCGATCAGGTCCATGAGCGGCCCGAGCGGGATGCGCTTCGCCACGAGGAAATGCTCGCCGGCGACGAGCGGCGCCGTATCCGACAGGGCGGCCGCATCCGGCGCGACCATGCCGCGACCGCGCAGGTAGGAGAGCAGTCCGCTGCCGGCATCGAAATCGGCGGCGCTGACGTCGGCGCATTCGTCGACCGCGTCGAGCAGGATGGCGGTGCCGGCGAGATAGAGCCGGGCCATCATGGCAAAGCGCTCCTCGCTCTCGGCAACCTCGGTCGCCCAGTCACGGCCCTTGAGAACACGCGAGATCAGCGCCAGCTCGAAGGTGCGGATGCGCTCGATGGCGGCGCGCTGACCGGCGCGCAGTTCGGCGATGGCGTCGGGGTGACGCGGCGCGGCTCCCGGCCAGATGAAGAGCACGCTGGTCAGGTCTTCGCCGGAAGCAAGGGCGGCGTCGAGGTGCTCGGCCAGCAGGTAGACACCGACCGGCGCGTCGAGGCGTTTCAGAACGTCGTCAGTCATCGTGTCCCCCGCGCGCGCATTCCAACGGGATGCTGGCGCGATTCCTTTGGTTTGTGCACCGGTTACCCACGCCGCATCCCCAGGCGGTCGGCGCGTAATTGAACATTGGCACGCACCGATGCGGAAATGTCATCCCGGGGGCAAGCCCGAGATGACATCAATGGGAAGGGTTAGCCGAGCTAAGCGCGGGGAGAGCCCGAGTGCAGCATGCGCCTGATCCACAACTGGTGGCGTCGAGCCGCGCGGTCGTACTGCTGCGCCCGCTCGTCGGCGCGGGCAGCGTCCTCGCGGGACATCTCGCGCACCGAGAAGGGATTGATGCGCGCTTCGAGCAGTTCGTCGAAACGACGCTGCCGAAGTTCGGCAGCGGTCATCTCGAACAGTGGGGCAAGGTCAGCGAGTTTGGTCATGACAGTGTTCTCATCCCCTGAAGTTCGTTGGTGCTAGAGGCCGGCTTCAAGGCCGGCCCCCAACGAGATGACGCTATTCACTTAGAACTCGCTCACGAGCAGCCGGAGGTGCCGCCGCAGGTGTCGCACTTGAGGCAGGTGCCGTTGCGCACGAGCGTGAAGTTTCCGCACTCGCGGCAGTCTTCACCCTCGTAGCCGCGGATGCGTGCTTCGGCCCGCAGGTCCTTGCTACGCGACTTTACGGCGACCTCGGCACGCGTGACGGTCGTGCGCGTGTACATCACCGAGGTGTCGGCCTTGAGCGCGGTGGCGCCTTCGGTCGGGTACACAGCAGTGTCGCCCTCGACGGCCGGGAAGGACGTCGACGTGAGGTCGTCGAATGCCTCCCGCATCTCCGTCTGAGCGCGTCCACCCGAGGCGAGCCGCAGGTTGCCACGCATGAAGCCCTTGGAGACGACCTTGGTGACGCTGTCGGGCAGGTCGAGGCCGAGCGCTTCGTCGGTTTCCTCGTCCGAAGAGCCAAGGCCCGTCTCGCCGACGATCTCGCGCGGGTCGACGTGCGCAAGGTCGTGGCGGCCGAGATAGGACACGGCGAGCTCACGGAAGATGTAGTCGAGCACCGAGGTAGCGTTCTTGATCGTCTCGTTGCCGGTGACGAGGCCGGCCGGCTCGAAGCGCGTGAAGGTGAAGGCCTCCACGAACTCTTCCAGCGGCACGCCGTATTGCAGGCCGAGCGAGATGGCGATGGCGAAGTTGTTCATCAACGAGCGGAAGGCGGCGCCTTCCTTGTGCATGTCGATGAAGATCTCGCCGAGCTTGCCGTCCTCGTACTCGCCGGTGTGGAGGTACACCTTGTGGCCGCCGACGGTGGCCTTCTGGGTGTAGCTCTTGCGGCGGTTCGGCAACTTCACGCGCTCGTGCACGTCGGAGCGTTCGTCAGCGTCCTTGAGCTTCGCCTCCAATTCGGAGACGCGCTTCGCCAGCTTCTCGGCGGCAGCGAGTGCGCGCAGCATCTGCGGCTTGTCGGCCAGCATCTGCTCGGCGGCTTCCTCCTGCTCGTCCGCGTCGTCGCCCAGAACCTGAGAGTTGAGCGGCTGGGACAGCTTGGAGCCGTCGCGGTAGAGCGCGTTGGCCTTCAGAGCCAGCTTCCAGGACAGCATGTAGGACGCCTTGCAGTCCTCGACCGTCGCCTCGTTCGGCATGTTGATGGTCTTGGAGATGGCGCCCGAGATGAACGGCTGCGAGGCGGCCATCATGTAGATGTGGCTGTCGACCGACAGGTAACGCTTGCCCTTGCGACCGCACGGGTTGGCGCAATCGAAGACGGGCAGGTGCTCGTTCTTCAGGTGCGGCGCGCCTTCCAGCGTCATCGCTCCGCAGACGTGCTCGTTGGCGAGTTCGATGTCCTTCTTGGTGAAGCCGAGCGCGGTTAGGAGGTCGAAGGATGGATCCTTCACCTTGTCCGCGGGGATCCGCAGCTTCGAGACGATGAAGTCTTCGCCCAGCACCCACTTGTTGAAGACGAACTTGATGTCGAAGG
>CALRVN010000255.1:0-5851 GCA_943371625.1 Hyphomicrobium sp. CS1GBMeth3 | reverse complement strand
ACCGCGGCGGGTGAAACAGTGAAGCCCGGAATGCGCTCGGGTAAGCGTCATTCCGGGCCGAGGGTGAAGCTCCGTCATGACTCAGAACTTCGCCGAAATAGCTATCAGTGCACGCCCGAGTTGGGGAAGGGGTGGAAGACGCTTATTCCGGGTAGCGTTGCGGCGGGGCAACGCTGTATCGCAGTGCGATGCATCCCGTGGCGAAATCGCCGATCACTCCAAGGAATGATGCGCGCTCAGGCGGCGGGCAACTCCCGCTCGAGGCACCGGAACTTTGCGAGGACGATGCGTTGCCGTCCAGCCAGCTGGACCAGCATCGCCATTCTCAATTCAGCGCCCGCGTGGTCTAGAGCAATTTTGAAAGTCTTGCCGGCGTACGCGTGACGCAGACTCGCATTCCAGCGGCCGCGCCCTTTTGCGCTTTCTCCGGCAATCCTGCGGCTGACCTCGGCGTTCCAACCATTGTTTGCCTCGACGCGATAGCCTTGTGCCGGGGTGGGCACGATTTTCAATCGGCACGCGTCGCAACGACCGGCACTCGACCAGGTCTGGACGTACGTGCGGCAGAACTCGGCGCGGGCTTCAGAGACGCACAAAAGGGTGAGCGCTGCCGTTGTAGAGGTCAGCAATCTGCGCGGTGTCATTTGGTTCACGGTGTCCTCCCTCGACCACGTCACGGTGAGCGTGTCTCAGAAGGCCTGCAGCGAAAAGGCCTCGCTCTGCGCGAGAGTTAACGTCAAGTTCCGAGAAGGTAGAGCGGCCGTCAGGCGCCGGGAGGCGATACGCTAAGGCGCGATGGGCGGCAGAGGCTTGTCGTGCCAGTGGCGGTTCGCACTCCTCGGCTGGCGCCATCAGCAACCGCGGCGGTGCAGTTTACTTCGTCTGCGCGGATCCCTCGCGAGCCAGCCGGATCTTCGAGATGCCGTACATCGCTTTCATGATGGCGCGATCTTCCAAACCGTTCATGCAACCGCCGGCGGCCGCCAGAGCATAGTCGCTTGCGCCGTGATGATATTGACCCGCAATCTTGCTCAGGAGTGCGTGGTGACCGGCCTCTTGAAGTCCTTTCACGAAGCTCGCCTGCTGGGGGAACTTGGCCTTCGGGTCCTGCGTATCGCCGAGCACGAAGATGCGGCGGTTCGGATCTGCCGGGATGCTGTGAATGAAACTCGCCGGGTTGTAGATCGTGCGCTTCAGCGCCTCGCGGTCGACGCTGCGCCCGTTGGCGCGGCTGTCGTCGGCAAAAAGACCGATGGGGTCGAAGGCGCCGGACCCGAGCGACATGCATTTGATGCCGTTGAATCCCATCGTCATCATGCCGGCACCGATGGTCGACCCGCCTGACTGGCCGGCGATCGCCATGTTCTTGATGCCATATCGCTTTGCCAGCACCTTCGCCGCCAAACCGAGGATCAGGGTCTCATGCGCCGTGCGGCGCGTCTTGGTGCTGGACCCGGAAGATCCCTGGACGCCCAGGCGCGATATGTAGAAGTAGCGGATGTGGAAGTTGTTCGCCCAGTTGAGCATCTGCTTCTCGGCGCTGAGCTGGCCGACACGCATGTAGTCATCGAACGCTTTGGCGTTCGCCTGCGCCGGGGCATCGCCGTCGAAGAAGAACACCGCCTCCGGCCGGTTCTCGTTACCGGCCGTGACCGAGTAGGCGACGCACTCGCTGACGAATTTGACCGAGACGAAGACTCGCCCCGGCTGAGATTCACAAAGCTGTCGTGAGCGGGCCTCGGCCTGGTGCACCGGACCAGGCATGTAAGTCCCCTTCGGTTCCGCCGACGCGCCGCCGACGAATGCTGCCAAGCTCGTAGCTATGATTGTGATGCGGCCAAGGGGTGACATCTGATTTGCTCCCAATCGATGACTGGCCGGAGCATAAGGTGCGGGCTCTCCGCGCACTGTTCCCGCCGGAACAGTCGATCATCGCGCGGCGAAACGCGCATCGGGGAGAAGCGAGCCGCGCAAGCCGATCGATTAAAGCGCGATGGGCGGCAGGGGTTTGTCGTGCCAGTAGCCGTGCACGACCTTCAGGTTCTGGGCGTGCACAGGGCGGTAGGGTTCGAAGGGCGTGATCCAGCCGCGCGCGGCACTGCCGGAGATGTAGTCCTCCATCGCGCCGTGCAGGTAGTCGGCATCGTGCGAACGCTGCAGCATCGCGGTGACGTAGGCGATGGTCGCGTCAATGAAGGACTTGTCGTAGCCGCCTCTGGCGATGACGCGCGGGTCGCCGTGGTCGGGATATATGCGGTCGATGTCCCAGGTGCGCATCGCCTGCAATTCCCTGATATGCGCGGGAAGTTGCTCCGGCTCGATCATGTAGGTGAGACAATCTTCAAGCGTGTCGCCGGCCAGCAGGATCTTCTGCTTCGGCATGTAGAGCACGCAGCCGTCGATGCTGTGGATGTTCACACGGCGGAGCTCGATGTGCACGTCGCCGACGCGCATTTCATAATGGTCGTCGAAGAGGACGTTCGGGATTGTCAGGTTCTCGATCGCCGGCGGTCCCCACAGCGTGCCGGTCTCGACTACCGCGCGTTGGGATTCCAGGGCGGCGGCGGTGAGTTTGGTCGCGACGATGTTGCTGTCGGAATATACCGCGCCACCGGCGATGTGATCGAGATGCCAGTGGCTATAAACGAGCGTGAACTTGCGAATGCCCATCTCTTCGAGATGGCGGCGCACCCAGCGCGCCTGGGCGATGCTGGCGAATGCGTCGTAGATAATTGCCGCATCACCGTCATAGACGGCATAAGTCGCGACGCCGAGCGCCATGGCGGAGTCGTCGATCCAGTTCGGCTCGGCGAGATAACGCGGACTGTCATCGCGGCCGGCGTAGAAGCAGAGGAGGTTCTCGGTGAGGGCGAAGACCCTGATCGCGGGCTCAGCGGCTGCCTCGTCGTGCATGGCGACAGATCCTCCGATCGCCAATGTGATTTCGGCGAGCCACGATGGTAGCTCGCCGCCCCGCGCGTGGCGATCAGCGCTTGCGGTCGCGCTGGCCGAGGGTGCGCAGACGCAGCGGCCGCAAGCAATTCGTTCACGGCAAGTCTGAACAAATGTCTAAAGGAAACCCTTTTTGCACCGTCGAAGCTAACCTCGGGCGGCTCACGGATCCGCAGCAGCGTGAGGCTTCGACCCAGGCAGCAATGCGGCTCGAAAAACATCCGTCATGAGCAGCGCCCCGCTGTCCGATATATGGTCGTCGTCCTTGTAGATCGGTTTGCCATTGCGCCAACCAGGGCACCGCGTTGCATCGCACAGCGCGTCCACGACTGGAAGTACCTCCGCGCGCCCATGCATTACCGCTTGTTGCAGGATTGGCCGATAGGAGGCGAGTTGCTCCTCATAGGCAGCGCGGCTCAACCCCATGCGATACTCAATGCCGTCCATTCCCCAGACGTGGGCCAGGCGCGCGGCTGCGACGGGGTCGAGCGCAGCTCCTGTCGGGACATCCTCCAAGAGCACGAATGTATGGTGGGGAAAAGCTTCGAACAGCCGCTCAAGTCCACGCCGTAGGCTCACACGATTGTAGGCACGTCCAGTACCGTCATAGTCAGCGTCGCGAAATTCCATCTTGCGGAATTGGCGGGCCATGCTCACGCGCATTTCCCAGAAGCACGCCACCACCACATGCGTAACAGAGGGCTGTCGCTGCAGCAGCTCGATGAAATCTGGCAGGGGAGCGCTATATTCTGGCTGCCGCACCGCATAGACGCCCGGAAGCGGACAGAAGCCTGCGCTGCTAATCTGATAGCCGGCTTGTCCGGCATCGGCTGCAGCGCGAAAGAACGCGCGGCTGATGGCAAGCGCGTGGCTGTCACCCACAAGCACAAACGACGGGGTGACGTTCTTTGCGCCGCGCGGGCAAATAGTGGAGCCGCTCTGTAATCTAAGCCCTTTCCCCACGCACGGCAGACGCGGCAGAGAACTGTCAGCGTTAAGAATCGCAGCCGATGTCGGCCTCAACCTCGCCGGCAATCCGCCGGTAAGATAGGTCGCTGTGGCCACCGTGAAAAGCAGCACGGCTGCGACGCTGCCTAGGGCGACAATCCGGTGCATCGAACAAAGCACGGCGCTGCGTGCTGGCCGCTCGACGTATCTGTAGGTAAGAACCGACAACCCAGCTACCAGGAGCAGCGCGGCCGTCGCCTGCGGGCCGTCCAGATCACCACCGTTGGCGTAGACGGCAAACACCAGGATGGGCCAGTGCCACAGATAGAGCGAGTAGGACAGCAGGCCAATAATCACCGCCGGACGCCAGGAAAGAATGCGCGTCGTGATCGATCCAGTCTGCCCCGCCCAAAGCAGAAGCACGGTTCCCCCAACGGGCGCAATGGCCGCTATGCCGGGAAACGCGGTTTGCGAAGAGTAAGTCGTAGCAGCGAACACAATCAGCGCTAGGCCGCAAGCGCTGGTTAGCGCCGCAACGACAGCATCGCGCGGCGCGGAGAATATGCCGGTGGCAAGCAGCGCTCCTGCCGCCAGTTCCCATGCTCGGGCCGGCAGCAGGTAATACGCGGCCGTCGGATCCGTGGAGGTAGTCAAAACACTGACGGCGAGAGACGCAACAAGCACGCCCGCGATGCCGGCCACCACGACGCGTTTATCGCGCGCGCGTAACAGCAGCATCAGGAAGAGCGGGTGGATGATGTAGAACTGCTCCTCGATCGCGAGCGACCAAGTGTGGAGCAGCGGTTTGAGTTCGGCTGCGGCGTCGAAATAGCCCGACTGCGCCTGAAACAGGAAATTGGACATGAAGAATAGTGCTGCAACGGTGCTCTCGGCAACGGCGGCAAGATCACTGGGGATGAAGAGTACCGTCGCTGCGACTAGCGTGGCAGCGATGACGATGAACAGCGCTGGCAGAATACGGCGCGCCCGTCGCTCATAGAAATGAACGAGCGAAAATCGGGATGCATCCGCAAGAATGAGAGACGTGATTAGAAAACCGGAAATCACGAAGAATACATCGACGCCGACATATCCTCCCTGGAAAGCTGCGACCCCAAAATGATGGGCAATCACCAGAACCACGGCGATTGCACGTATTCCATCGATGTCGGAGCGATAGGCTAAACTCGCCACTAGTCCCCCTCACCCGCTGCGGCCGCACGATCGCCTATATCGAACCACTTTTCTGCGGGAGCACACTCCTCCAAGCGATAACCTTAGCGCCAGCCCTGGTAGCTCGCCGGCCGCGTGGCGATCAGCTCTTGCGGTCGCGCTGGCCGAGGGTGCGCAGACGCAGCGCGTTGAGCTTGATGAAGCCGGCAGCGTCCTTCTGGTCGTAGGCGCCCTTGTCGTCCTCGAAGGTGACGAGCGTCGATGAATAGAGCGACTTGGTGCTCTCGCGGCCGATGACCGTGACGTTGCCCTTGTAGAGCTTCAAATGCACCTCGCCCTCGACGTGCTCCTGGCTCTTGTCGATGGCGGCCTGCAGCATCTCGCGCTCGGGCGAGAACCAGAAGCCGAAGTAGATGAGCTCGGCATAGCGCGGCATCAGTTCGTCCTTGAGGTGCATGGCGCCGCGGTCGAGCGTGATGGATTCCATGGCGCGGTGCGCGGCGAGCAGGATGGTGCCGCCGGGCGTCTCGTAGACGCCGCGGGACTTCATGCCGACGAAGCGGTTCTCGACGAGGTCGAGGCGGCCGATGCCGTTGTCGCGGCCATAGTCGTTGAGCGTCGCGAGCAGGTTCGCGGGCGAGAGCGGGTTGCCGTTGACCGAAACCGCGTCGCCCTTCTTGAAGCCGACGGTGATGACGGTTGGCTTGTCGGGCGCCTCTTCCGGCGAAATCGTGCGCTGATACACGTACGGCGGCGGCTCGACGGCCGGGTCTTCCAG
>CALRVN010000254.1:0-5891 GCA_943371625.1 Hyphomicrobium sp. CS1GBMeth3 | reverse complement strand
TGCGAGAGCGCCGAGCAGCCCGATGCCCACGCCGCCTTGGCGTAGCGCCGCGATATAGCCGACGAACTCCGTGACGAGAATGAGCGGCCCGTTCGTCGTCTCCGCAAGGCCGAGACCATCGAGCATCTCACCCGGCGTCAGCCAGCCGTATCCATTCACTACCTCCTGCGCCATGTACGCGAGCACAGCGTACGCGCCGCCGAAGGTGACAACCGCGAGCTTCGAGAAGAACCACGCCAGCTGCGCCAGGACATGGTCACTGCCGAACACGGCGGCTACAAGCAGCAACGGCGCAATCCATATCGTCAGCCAGATGCCGAGCGTCGCCATCGTCTGCGACAACGGCACGGGCGCCGCCGGCTCTGCAGCGCTGAGGGGTGGCAGTGGTCGCAGGAAATAGCCGGCAATCGCTGCACCCAATATGACGAGCGGGAACGGCAGGTTGAAAAAGAAGATCGCGACGACAGCCGCGATGGCGATCAGCCAGTCGAGCTGTCCGCGAATGGCGCGCTTGGCGACACGCATCAGCGCTTCGAGCACGATGGCGAGCACCGCTGCCTTCACGCCGACGAACAACGCCGCCATCGCCGGGGTGCTGCCATAGGCGCCGTAGATCATCGACAGCGCCAGCACCAGCAAAGCGCCCGGCGCGACGAACAGCAAGCCCGCGGCAAGGCCGCCGCGCACGCCGTGCAGGCGCCACCCCGCATACGTCGCAAGCTGCATCGCCTCCGGACCGGGCAGCAGCATGCAGAAGCTAAGTGCTGAGAGAAACCGACGCTCGTCGAGCCACCGATGATCGTCGACGAGTTCGCGATGCATCAGCGCGATCTGCGCCGCAGGACCGCCGAACGACAAGAGGCCGATCCTGCCGAACACAGCGAGAAGCTTTTGGAATGATGGTCGGGCAGAAATCTGCAGCTCATCTGCAGCGCGGCTCGATGGTTCCATGCGTTGCCTCCAAAGGCGTTGGAGACGGCGCTTGGACCCGAAGGTCTGACGGGGCGGCCCGTCGTGCCCCGTGGCGAGTTTTACCCGTACCGAGTGTTTGCGACAACGAAGAGCTGCACGCGCGGCACCCACACGTGCGACCCGCGGTCGCGCCTCGAGTCACGCCAAATGCACCTAACCCCTTCGCCCGCCTGCATTCCTTAAAATGTTTCGCAGATGTCTCTCAAATTGAAGCATTGACCGCCACAATTACCGATGGTCCGTAGCCCGCACCAGAACGGGGGCACACCCCAAACAATTCCTGAGGGCGGCTGAACGGGTTCTGGTGTTCGGCTCCGGACGTCCAAGCAAGACGGCCTTTCCAATCCAATCGCGCGCCATCGAACGAGCGTGCCTCCAGCGGTCCTGATGCGACACGCCGGATTTGGATCGCCGTTGTCCCGAGCCCGCCGCCCGCAATGAGGAGTACGAAATGCGGACCTATCTTCTTTCCGCGCTCACGATTGTCACCTTCGGCTTGCTGGCGCTCGCGCCGGCCAACGCCGAGAACGCACCGTGGCAGTGCATGAGCCCGGCATTCGCTTGCGGCGGCGCTCCAGTGGCCAAGAGCAGCCGCAACTACGAATACACCGGCGAGCGCAAGCAGCGCCGTCAGGCGAGCACGAAGCGCAAGACCCCGCGCGTCGCCAAGCACGAGACGGTGAAGACTAAGAACGCGCGCAGCCAGGCGAAGGTCGACCTGCCCGAGAAGAAGCAGCAGGCCGCGATCGAGGCCCCAAAGACCGAGGCTCCGAAGAGCGTAGCGCCGCCGGCCCACAAGCAGGCTGCCATCGCTCCGACCGAGAAGGCACCGGCGCTCGACAAGAAGCCCGAGATCGCCGTGCGCAAGGTCGAGACCGAACCTACCGGTCGCGTCACCTCCACGCAGTCGGGCATGGCGTCGTACTACTGGCAGGGCCAGATGACGGCATCGGGCGCGCGCTTCAATCCCAGTGCTATGACGGCTGCACATCGCAGCCTGCCGTTCGGCACCAAGGTGCGCGTCACCAACAAGCGCAACGGCAAGTCCGTCGTCGTCACCATCAACGATCGCGGCCCGTTCATCCGCGGCCGCATCATCGACCTCTCGAACGCCGCTGCCGGCGTCATCGGCATGCGGTCCGCGGGTGTCGCTCCGGTGACCGTCGAGCGCATGGCCAAGAACTGAGCCATCGCGATCACGCATGAAAAAAGCGGTGGGCACCGAACGGCGCCCGCCGCTTTTTAATTCGAAGAACGAAACGCCGCGCCTCAGCCGATGATCAGGCTCTGCAGCGTCGCGAAATCCGGGAAAAGGTGCGCGACCGAGAGTTCGCGCACGCCTACGAGCAACATTGCACCGACGACCACTGCGGCACCGCCGAGGGCGACGAAGACGGCCGCGAACGGCCCCGCCAGATGATGCGTATCGCTGAACTGCTCGCTCTCGATATGATGGCTCGGGGCCTTCATGACATTGAGCTCCTGTGACGGCGGCGCGCCCACCGCGCACCTATGCGAAACCACTTCGACACTGCCCCTGCCCCGTCGGAAAGACGAGGCGCCCGATCCCCAACATCAGGGAAACGCACCTAGCGCGTGGTTCCGTTTGCCGTGGACAGAGAATTGCCGGTAAATTCCGGCAAATTCAGTCCGCAACCGCGTTCAATCCAAGGCAGCCCCCGTCATGAAGGCCAATGGTTCGAGATCCGCGCGCGACCACGCCCTTGGCCTGATCAAGACCGCCATGATCGAAAAAAAGCTTACGCAGGCGCAACTTGCGGACGCGGCGGACTGCCACGAGAAGACCATCCAGAACCTGCTTAGCGGCCGCTCCGTACGCGATCAGACCCTGTTCGACGTGTGCATGGTCTTAGGGCTCGACTTCGATAAGCTGAAGGGCGGCTGGGGCGGCCCCACCCCGGCAGCCGGCGCCCCTGCCGAGTTGCAGGGCGAAAACGGCGGCGAAGTCGCCCCCCTCTACATGGGCGCCTACACCCGAGCCGCGGTCGACCACTACGTCGGCAGCTATCTGACCCTGCGCACCTCCTTCTCGCGTGGAGATTGCATCGTCGCCTACCGCACCGACATTACCTGGGACCCCGAATGGCCGAGCCTCCTGTTCCAGGAGCGCGACCGCCCTGACGCGCCCTATTCGCACCGCGGCCGGCTCTACGTCCCATCCTCGTCGATGTTCATCCACCTCGTGTCGCTGACCAAGGGCGCCATGCGCATGATCGTCGTCTCGCAGGTCGACCGCTTCGGCGAGATGCGCGGCATCATCACCACCATCCATAAGCACGGCGCCATGCTGGTGCCGGTCGCGACGCCGATCGTCTACGCCCGCCGCGATAGCTTCGACGGCATCATGGGCGACATCACCTCGACGCACGCGAACTACGCCAGCTACCGCAAGATGCTCGACGAGACGACGGCCGAGGGCTACGCCCGCCTCGTCAAGTGAAGCCGGTGGCAGGTCCTGAGCCAGTCAATGCGCTTGAAACTCGCGAGAACGAGCTACGTCAGAAGAGCGACGCTCTTGATCTGCACATAGATTGACACGCCCGGCTCCAGGCCGAGCGCGTCCCTCGACTTGCGCGTCACGCGCGCCACGATATGCGCGCCGCCGCCATCCTCGCCGAGAGCGACGACGAGATTGATCTGCGCGTCATCGCCGTTCGGCGCCGCAACCGAAACAACGCGCACCGGCAAGCAGTTGAGAATGGACGTCTCGGCGACCGGCGCGCGAACGAACGCGACGTCGGAAGCGCTGATGCGGACGCGGCAATGGGCACCGACGTCCCTCTCCCGCCCGGGCACGATCAGAGTGCCCCCTGATATCGCCAGGCTCGTCAATCCATACTGCCGATCGACGCCGACGACGCGCGCGTCGAGCGTCACCGCCGCCTCCGGCGCACGCAGCAGCGGCAGATTGGGATCTGCCTCGATCTCCGCCAACGGTCCTACGGCACGCACCCGGCCCCTATCCATGAGCACCAGCGTATCGGCGAGACGCTCGATCTCACCGAGATCGTGACTGACGTAGAAAATCGGCACAGACACGTTCTCGCGCAGCGCCTCGATGTACGGGAGGATCTCCTCCTTGGTGAGACGGTCGAGCGCCGCCAGCGGCTCGTCCATCAACAGCACACGCGGACGCGACAGCAACGCCCGGCCGATAGCCACGCGCTGGCGCTCGCCACCCGAAAGCGCGAGCGGCGCCCGATCGAGCAGATGCGCTATCCCGAGCATGCTTACAGTATCGTCGAAGCTGATCGACACGCCCCCCTCCGCAGACTTCGCACGCCGTTCTCCATAAAGAAGGTTGTCGCGCACCGAGAGATGCGGAAACAGGCTCGCTTCCTGGAACACGTAACCGAGGCGCCGCTCATGCGTCTTGAGGAACGTCCCGCCAGAACCATCGACCCGATCGTCCTGCCACACCTCGCCATCGATCTTCAGTCGCCCGGAAAGCCGCGTGAGACCCGCCATGCAGCGCAGCACCGTCGTCTTGCCGCAGCCCGATGGACCAAACAGCGCCGTCACGCCGTGCCCCGGCGCAGCGAACGCCACGTCGATCGCGAACGCGCCGAGAGTGCCCTTGAATTGCGCCTCCACGGCGTTGCGGTCGGCCTTCATTTGCCTACGCGCCCAAGCCGCTTGTCGATCAGCATGACCGTCAGGATGACCGCGAACGAGAACACCAGCATCGCACCAGCCAGGATGTGCGCCTGCGTCCATTGCAGCGTTTCGACGTAATCGTAGATGGCGATCGACAAGACCTTCGTCTCGCCCGGTATGTTGCCGCCGATCATCAGCACCACGCCGAACTCGCCGACCGTGTGCGCGAAGCCGAGCACCGCGCCGGTCAGAAATCCCGGCCGCGCCAGCGGCACCGCTACCGACCAGAATGCATCCCAATCGGACGCGCGCAACGTCGACGCAACCTCGAGCGGGCGGTCGCCCATGGCCTCGAACGCATTGCGGATCGGCTGCACGACGAACGGCATCGAGTAGATGACCGAGCCGATCACCAATCCCTCGAAGGTGAATGCGAGCGTGCGGAGACCGAACAGGCCGCCGACAGGGCCGCCAAGTCCGTTCGGGCCGAGGAGGAGCAGCAGGTAGAAGCCGAGCACCGTCGGCGGCAAGACGAGAGGCAGCGCGACGACCGTCGCCACTGCCTCTTTCCATCGCGCCCGCGAGCGGGCCAGCCACCAGGCAATCGGCGTGCACACACAAAGGAGCACGATCGTCGTTATCGTCGCGAGTTCGAGCGTCAGCCGTATCGGCGACCACAGGTGCTCGAACTCGGGCATCGACGCGTGAACTCCAACGGACTTGCGAGGCGCCTTACTGCGCCGGCGCCAGCTCCTTCTTTGCCGGAGCCGCAGCACCGACGCCATAGCCGAATTTCTCGATTACGGCCGTCCCCTCTTTACCCTTCAGGAAGGTAAGAAATGCTTTCGCGACGGGGTTCGCTTCGCCCTTCTTCAGCAGCACCGCGTCCTGCGCGAGCGGCGCATGCAGGTCGGCGGGAACGATCCAACGCGACCCCTCGTCCTTGCCGATGACCTGCGACAGGGCGACGAAGCCCAGCTCCGCGTTGCCAGTATCGACGAACTGATAGGCCTGGGCGATGTTGTTGCCCTGCACGATCTTCGGCGCCAGGGCGTCATAGACGCCGAGCTTCTTCAGCACCTCGACGCCGGCGGCGCCATAGGGAGCCGTCTCCGGGTTGGCGATCGCGATCTTCGTGAACTGGCCGCTCTTGAGTGTCTCCTCGCCCTTCACGAGATCCTTGTTCTTGCTGAACAGCACGACCTTGCCGATGGCATAGGTGAAGAGCGTCTCGCCGATCGCAAAGCCTTCGCTGGCGGCTTTCTTGGGCGTCTTTTGGTCGGCGGAGAGGAACACCTCGA
>CALRVN010000253.1:0-5936 GCA_943371625.1 Hyphomicrobium sp. CS1GBMeth3 | reverse complement strand
AGGTATAGCGCTTTAAGTAGCGCCCCATTCCCGCTATCGTGCGCCGACCCCAAAACCTGGAAGCCCTCTGCCGGTGACGGAACCAAGCCCAAAGCCAGCACCGCAAGAGCGTGACGCTGCCCAGCCACGCCACGTCGCCATCATCATGGACGGCAATGGCCGCTGGGCGAGCAAGCACGGACTGCCGCGCGCCGTCGGGCACCGCAACGGTGTCGAGGCCGTGAGGCGCACCGTGCGCGCCGCCATCGAGCTCGGCATCGAGTACCTCACGCTCTACAGCTTCTCCTCCGAGAACTGGTCGCGCCCCGCCGAAGAGATCGACGATCTCATGGGCCTGATGAAGCGCTTCATCCGCCGTGATCTCGCCGAGCTCCATCAGGCCGGCGTCAAGATCCGCGTCATCGGCGAACGCGGCAATGTCGATCCCGAGGTCATGGCACTGATCGACGAAGCTGTCGAGCTGACGCGCGCCAACCAGGCCATCACGCTGATCATCGCCTTCAACTACGGCGCGCGCGCCGAGATCGCCAAGGCGGCGCGCAGCCTCGCCGAGCAGGTGGCAGCCGGCAGCATGAAGCCGAGCGACATCACGGTCGAAACGCTGGGCGCCGCGCTGGACACCGCCGGCATCCCCGACCCCGATCTTCTCGTGCGTACCAGTGGCGAGCTGCGCATATCCAACTTCCTGCTGTGGCAGTGCGCCTACACCGAGTTCGTCTTCCTTGATGCGTACTGGCCCGACTTCGGCCGCGAGCTGCTCGAGGAGGCGATCGCTCGCTTCCGGGCCCGCGAACGGCGCTTCGGGGGTCGCTCCAAGCGTTCGGTCGTGTGAGGCAAGTCATGCCCGACAAGGCGGTGGCGACCGAGGCGGAGAGCGGCGGCAGGCCAAAACTGTCGAGCAACCTGAAGCTTCGGCTGATCTACGGCAGCCTCTTCGCCGTCGTTGCGTTCGCTCTGGCGTATGCCGGTCTTCTGCCCTTTGCTGCGTTGATCCTGCTCTGCGCTCTCGTGCTGAGTTGGGAGTGGGGCCGGCTCGTTCGCGCCGATGCCTTCGATCTCGGCTTCTTTATCCACGCTGGCGGCGTCCTTGGAGCGGTCGTCCTCGCCGCCGCCGGCTCTGCCGCCCTTGCCGTCGCGGCGTTGGTCGTCGCCGCCATCACGCTCATCCCCGTTTACTTCGGCCGCGGCGCGCGCCTCTCGGCGCTGGGCGTGTTCTACGTCGGCCTGCCGGCCATCGCCTTGCTCTGGATGCGCGGTGACGCGCCGTTCGGCTTCACCGCCGTGCTGTTCATCTTCGCGGTCGTCTGGTCTTCGGACACGGCCGCCTACGCCGCCGGACGCGGCATTGGCGGCGCCAAGCTGTGGCCCGCCGTCTCGCCCAATAAGACCTGGGCCGGCCTGATCGGCGCCCTATGCGCCGGAGCCGCCTCCGGCGCCGTCATCGCAGCTCTGGAGCCCGAAACCAGCCTCGCCCGGCTGATCATCGTCGGCATCGGTCTGGCGCTTGTCGCCCAGGGCGGCGACCTCGCCGAGTCCGCGCTGAAGCGCCATTTCCACCTCAAGGACGCGAGCGCACTGATCCCCGGTCACGGCGGCTTCATGGATCGCATGGACAGCCTCGTTGCCGTCGCGACAACCGCCGCCCTGCTGGCGCTCGTCGTCGAGCCGCACGCACCCGCGCGTGCGCTGCTGTTCGGGTTCTAGATGCCACAGGCTCAGCCCAGAAGCGTGACCACCAACGTCGCTACGCCGGCCGACGGCACCACCGCCCCCCGTTGCCGGCTCACCATCCTCGGCGCGACCGGCTCGATCGGCAAAAGCACGCTCGACCTCATTGAGCGCAATGTCGACGCGTTCGAGATCGTCGCGCTCACCGCGCAGAGCAACGTCGAAGCTCTTGCCGCTGCGGCGCGGCGGACCAATGCCCGCCTCGCCGTCATCGGCGACAAGACGCGCTACGCCGACCTGAAGGCTGCGCTGGCCGACACCGCCATCCGCGTCGCCGCCGGCCCCGAAGCCGTGATCGCTGCCGCCGCCGAGCCCGCCGACTGCGTCATGGCGGCGATCGTCGGCGCGGCCGGGCTTGAGCCGACCTTTGAGGCCGTTCGCCAGGGACGCCGGCTCGCCCTCGCCAACAAGGAATGCCTCGTCTCCGCCGGCGAAGTATTCATGTCTGCGGTCGCCGATGCCGGCGCCGAGCTTCTGCCGGTGGACTCAGAGCACTCCGCCGCCCTGCAGGCGCTCGCCGGCGCCGCGCCCGAGAGCATCGAGCGCATCGTGATCACGGCGTCCGGCGGACCCTTCCGTACCTGGACCAGCGAGCAGCTCGAGCGCGCCACGCCCGAGCAGGCGCTGCGCCACCCGAAATGGTCGATGGGCGCGAAAATATCGATAGATTCCGCGACCTTGATGAACAAGGGGCTGGAGCTGATAGAGGCCTTCCACCTCTTCCCGGTCCGCGCCGAGCAGCTCGGCGTCGTTGTACACCCGCAGTCGATCGTGCACTGCCTCGTCAGTTTCACTGACGGCGCGGTGATCGCCCAGATGGCTTCGCCCGACATGCGCACCCCGATCGCCCTGGCGCTGTCCTGGCCCCGCCGCATGAGCGCGCCGACCGAGCGCCTCGATCTCGCGGCGGTCGGAACCCTCACCTTCGAGGCTCCGGACGAGGCCCGTTTCCCGGCCTTAACCATCGCCCGCGGTGCGCTCGCCAGAGGCGGTACGGCGCCTGCTATCCTCAGTGCTGCCAACGAGGTCGCCGTAGAGGCGTTTCTTGCCGGACGGATCGGTTTTCTCGACATTGCGCGGACCGTCGCCAAGGTTTTGGAGGCGGCCGAGAACCGTGGTTTCATCCGCCCTGCGACGACGCTTGCCGACGTACTTTTGGTCGATTCTGAAGCGCGTTTACTGGCGCAAAACCTCCTACGTAGCTATCTGTAGCCGGGCCGCCGGTTTCCCCCGCCCAAATCGCTGGGGACGGTCGCCGAAAATGCCGTTATTCCCGCCTAATGTGCCCGGATTCGCGGGATCCGCCGGTCCCTGGGGAACGAGCCTCCCCTGGATCAGAACAGATTTAGGAGACCCATGCTGACGCTGGCCAATGTGGCTACCTCGTTCTCTGGGGTGCTGATCACCATCGTGCAGTTCCTCGTCGTGCTGACCATCGTGGTCTTCGTGCACGAGTTCGGCCATTTCATCGTCGCCCGCTGGTGCGGCGTCAAAGTCGGCATGTTCTCCATCGGCTTCGGCAAGGAGATCTTCGGGTTCACGGACCGCAAGGGGACGCGCTGGCGCTTCGCCTGGATCCCCCTGGGCGGCTACGTGAAGTTCATCGATGACGAGAACGCCGCCAGCCAGCCCTCCGCAGAGAGACTTGAGCGGCTATCGCCCGACGACCGCTCCGGCGCCTTCCAAACCAAGCCGCTGTGGCAGCGCGCGGCCGTCGTCGCCGCCGGTCCGATCGCCAATTTCCTTTTGGCCATAGTCATTTATGCCGGTGTCAACTTTGCCTATGGCGTTCGAACCGTCACCCCGACCATCGGTGAGGTGAAGGCCGGAATGCCGGCCGCTGTCGCCGGCATCCAGCCGGGTGACCGCATCACCTCGATCGACGGGTGGACCGTCGAAGGTTTCGAGGACATCCAGCGCGTCGTCGGCATCAGCGCCGGTAAGCCGCTGAAATTCGGCATTGAACGCAACGGACAGAAGCTCGATTTCACCGTCACCCCGGAGGTCCACGAACAGCCCGATACCTTCGGTGGCACCTTCAAGCGCGGTCTGATCGGCGTCACGCCGGCGAGCGTCGCCGGTCTCAAGGACGCCAAGCCCGTCGGACCGGTCGAGGCGCTCCGTCTCGGGGTTAGAGAGACCTATACGAACATCGTTCATACGGTGCAGGGCATCGCGGACATCGTGACGCAGCGGCAGGCTGCGGACCAGATGGGCGGTCCGATCCTGATGGCTCAGGTGACCGCCAAGGTGGCAGAGGGGGGCCTCGAGCCGCTGCTACGCTGGGTGGCGTTCATTTCGGCGAATATCGGCTTCTTGAATTTGCTGCCGATCCCCGTGCTCGACGGTGGACATCTTGTTTATTACGCCATCGAAGGTGTGATGCGCCGGCCTCTCAGCCGGCGCATGCAGGAGATCGGATTCCAGATCGGTGTGGCGCTAGTTCTAATGCTCATGGTGTACGTGAATTTGAACGATTTATTGCGCGTGTGGCGGGGTTGGACCGGTGCTGGATGAAATGCTGATCAGTGACGTAATCTTGCCACTTCCACACCCCTTCCTGAATCGTTAAGAACACATTTACACAGGGGAGTGCGCTCACAAGACGAATCAGGCCAATCTGCCAAGATTCCGACGCGCGCGTGTTAGTCATGCGGTCCGGTGCTCCGAAGCCGAGGGAGCCCGAAACCGAGGGGGAGTTCGGCAATAAAGGGCATGTTCACGAATGCCTCTGGTCCGAGACATTGCGGTGAGATTTGGTCGCCTCGTTCTTATGTCGGCGATCCTCTCATCGGGGGTAGTCTGCGTAAGCGGCGCGATATACTCCACAACTGCCCAAGCTCAGGATTCAACGATCCGAGCTATCAACGTCTCAGGTAACAAACGTGTCGAGCCCGAGACGGTTCGCTCGTATCTACAATTCTCCGTAGGCAACGCCTACGATGCCGCCAAGGTCGACGGTTCGATCAAGGCCCTGTTCGGCACCGGCCTATTCTCCGACGTGCGCATCGATCGCTCCGGCGCCGATGTGATCGTGACCGTCGTCGAGAACCCGGTGATCAACCAGATCGCCTTCGAGGGTAACAGCGAAGTCGACACCGAGACGCTGAAGAACGAGGTGCAGCTCAAGCCGCGCTCTGTCTTCACCCGCTCGCGCATCCAGGCCGACGTGCAGCGCGTCCTCGACGTGTACCGCCGTCAGGGCCGCTACGCCGCTACCGTCGAGCCGAAGATCATCGAGCTCGAGCAGGAGCGCGTGAACCTCGTGTTCGAGATCAACGAGGGCGCCGCGACCAAGGTCAAGGGCATCCACTTCGTTGGCAATAAGACGTTCAACGACACCCAGCTGCGCGACGTCATCTCGACGACCGAGAAGGGCTGGTTCGACTTCCTCAAGGGAACGGCCGTCTACGATCCCGACCGCATGAGCCTCGATCGCGAGCTGCTTCGCCAGTACTACCTCAAGAACGGCTATGCCGACGTGCAGGTCACCGCAGCGAACGCTGAGCTCGACCGCGATGGCTCCGGCTTCTTCCTCACCTACTCGATCGATGAGGGCGAGCAGTACGCCTTCGGTGCCATCAACGTCGAAAGCACCGTTACGGCCATCGACGCCAGCAAGTACACCGGCAACCTGCTCACGGCATCCGGCGACACCTACAACGCCACGCTGATCGACAAGTCGGTCGAGAAGCTGACGTCGACCGTGTCTCAGGACGGCTTTGCCTTCGCCCGTGTCCGCCCGCAGGCAACACCCGATCCCGTCACGCGCACGATCGCCCTCAACTACGTCATCGAGGAAGGTCCGCGCATCTACGTCGAGCGCATCAATATCTCGGGCAACACCCGCACCAAGGACTACGTGATCCGTCGCGAGTTCAAGGTCGCCGAAGGTGACGCCTACAATCCGATGATGGTCGACCAGGCCAAGAAGCGCCTGTCCAACCTCGGTCTCTTCAAGGGCGTCGAAGTCAAGCGCCGCCCCGGTTCGAGCCAGGACCGCGTCGTGCTCGACGTCGAATTGGTCGAGCAGTCTACGGGTGAACTCTCCTTCGGTGCCGGTTACTCGACCGCTGAAGGCGTGATCGGCGACGTCTCGATCACCGAGCGCAACCTGATGGGCAACGGCCAGTTCCTGCGCCTTGCACTCTCCGGCTCGCTCCAGCGCTTGCAGGTCAACCTGAGCTTCACCGAGCCGCGCTTCCTCG
>CALRVN010000252.1:0-5974 GCA_943371625.1 Hyphomicrobium sp. CS1GBMeth3 | reverse complement strand
TCCGTTAAATCCTCTCAGCGTGGTGCGGGCGGAGGGACTTGAACCCCCACGCCTTGCGGCGCTTGGACCTAAACCAAGTGCGTCTGCCAATTTCGCCACGCCCGCGCGTCGCCCCCGCCTTCAGGCTGGCTCAGAGCCAGTCCGACCTTGCCCTCTCGGCAAGTCGCTGCGGCTGTCGGGATCGATCGGGCGAAGGTATATCTGGCGTGGCCGGCAAAAGGCAACGCTCTTTACCGCAGGTCGCGCTGCGAGCTTCCGTAAACTGCATTAAACGTTTGTCTGCTATGACGAATTTGCGAGCGCCCCCCCCGTTGCGGGCCGTAATCGTCGCGTTTAGGTTCCCTCGCCTTCCTTAACGGAGTTGACCCTTGACCGCGCGCTCGAGCGTTGCCGCCGCCGTTGGCCGCACGCCATTGATCCGGCTACGCCGGGCATCGGAGGAGACCGGCTGCACCATTCTGGGCAAGGCCGAGTTCATGAACCCGGGTGCCTCGGTCAAAGACCGGGCCGCCCTCGGCATTCTGACCAACGCCATGGAAAGCGGTCGGCTGAAGCCGGGCGGCACCGTTGTCGAGGGCACCGCCGGCAATACGGGCATCGGCCTCACCGTGCTCGGCAATGCGCTCGGCCTGCGCACGGTGATCGTGATCCCGAACACGCAGTCGCAGGAGAAGAAGGACACGCTGCGGCTCCTCGGTGCCGAGGTCATCGAGGTGCCGGCGGTGCCATACAAGGATCCCAACAACTACGTGCGCTACTCCGAGCGCCTTGCGGCGGCACTTGCCGCTACGGAGCCGAACGGCGCGGTGTGGGCGAACCAGTTCGACAACGTCGCCAACCGCGACATCCACGAGACGACAACGGCCGAGGAGATCTGGGCCGACACCGAGGGACGGGTCGACGGGTTCGTCTCGGCGGTCGGCTCGGGCGGCACGCTCGGTGGCGTCTCGCGCGGACTCAAGGCCAAGCGCGAGGGCGTGCGCATCGCGCTCGCCGATCCGCACGGCTCGGCGCTCTATTCCTACTACACGGCCGGAGAGCTGAAGGCCGAGGGCTCGTCCATTACTGAGGGGATCGGCCAGGGACGCATCACAAAGAACCTCGAAGGCGCTCCGATCGACGTCGCCTACCGCATCTCCGACAAAGACGCGGTCGATGCCGTCTTTGCCCTGACACGCGAGGAAGGCATCTGCGTCGGGGCCTCGAGCGGGGTCAACATCGCGGGTGCGGTGCAACTGGCCAGGGAGCTGGGGCCGGGTCATACGATCGTGACGATCCTGTGCGACAGCGGAACGCGGTATCAGTCGCGGCTTTTCAATCCGGCATTCCTGCAAAGTAAATCATTGCCGGTTCCGTCCTGGCTGCAGCCGGCAAAATCGGCGCTGCCGGAGGTTTTCGCCTCGAAATGAGCCCGTTTGTGCGGGAGATCGGTGCCGACCGGGCATCGCGATCCTTGCGGGGCTCGCAGCTTTTGCCTATGTCGCTATCAAGCGCGGCCGTCCGAGCCGGGCATAGATGTTCACGACACTGTAAGAGAGGGAAACGTGCTGGAGAGCGCCAAGAAGTGGATCGTGGAGACGGATTGGCTCGCTTCACATCTCGACGCCCCTGACCTCGTGGTATTCGACGCGAGCTGGCACCTGCCGACGGCGGGCCGCGACCCCAAAGCCGAATACCTGAGTGAGCACATTCCGGGCGCGCTGTTCTTCGACATCGACGACCTGACGGACGAGAAGTCGTCGCTGCCGCACATGCTGCCGTCGACGGTCAAGTTCGCCTCGCGCATGAAGAAGATGGGCGTCGGCGACGGCATGCGCATCGTGGTCTACGACACGCTGGGGCTGTTCTCCGCCGCGCGCGCGTGGTGGACGTTCCGCGCCATGGGTCACGAAGATGTCGCGGTGCTGAACGGTGGCCTGAAGAAGTGGAAGTCCGAAGGGCGCGAGTTGGAGGACGGGCCTCCGATCAAGCGCACCGAGCGGCACTTCACACCGCTGATGAATGCCTCGCTCATTCGCGACATGGACGACGTGAAGAAGGTCATCGCCAAGCGCTCGGCGCAGATCGTCGATGCGCGCCCAGCGCCGCGCTTTGAAGGAACCGAGCCGGAGCCGCGTCCGGGCCTGCGCGCGGGGCATCTTCCCGGCGCCCGCAACGTTCCGTCGCAGAAGCTGATCAACGCCGACGGGACGCTGAAGCCAACCGACGAGCTGGCGAAAACCTTCGCCGACGCCGGCATCAATCCGAAGCAGCCCGTGGTCACCACGTGCGGCTCGGGCGTCACCGCGTCGATCCTGTCGCTCGCGCTCGCCGTCCTGGGGCAAACAAATGCTGCGGTCTACGATGGCAGCTGGGCCGAGTGGGGCGCCGAAAGCGGTCCCCCGATCGAGACCGGACCGGCGAAGGAGCTGGCTTCTTAGTCGCCGTCAGCGACTCCGCTCGCGGAGCCGGCCGCTGACGGCGTGAGCCGTTTCAGCGGTGCGGCTGCGGGTGCATGTAGAAGGTGACCATCAGCAGCGACATGAGGATCGCCGAGCCGAGCCCGGCAATCGTCCCGATGAACTCCGGCGAGAAATTGCCGCCGGCCTGATCGAGCAGCTCCTTGCCGGCGAGGCTGCCGGCAACCGAAGCGATCGCGGCAAACACCCCTAGCACCATGGGAATCTTGAAATCGTCGGGGCCGACGCCGGTCAGTCGATTGAGCAGGTTGTTGCGCACGATGATGGCGGAGATGGTTGCAATGAAGCCCGCCACGACCGCCAGCCATGCGGTGTTGATGCTGTAGCCGATGATGGCGCCGACGATCGCGCCGACTCCCGCTGCCACGAGCAACATGACCAGGAGGCTTGCCGATGTCGTTCCTTGCGGCCGAGCCGCCGTAAATACCTGCGCCATAACCTGCACCTATTTTTTGAGAGCAAACTGGTGTGAGGCTATGTTGCGGGTGCTACGAGGGGGCGAATGTGCCGCTGCGCAGTCTATTCAATTTGTTCGCAAGCCGGCCGCAGGCGCGTGCGCGGTCCAGAGGAGCCCGATCGATGACAATCCCCCACGCCGTCGACCTCGACGTGAAGCCGGAAGTCACCGCGTTCTTCGACGAGCCGACCAACACCATCAGCTATGTGGTCAAGGATCCGAAGTCGAAGGCGTGCGCGATCATCGACAGCGTGATGGACATCGACTACGCGGCCGGGCGCATCTCGTATGAATCGGCAGAGGCGATCATCGCCTTCGTGAGGTCGAACGCTCTCGACGTCGAGTGGCTGATCGAGACACACGCGCACGCGGACCATCTCTCGGCGGCGCCGTACATCCAGAAGAAGCTCGGCGGCAAACTCGGCATCGGCGAGCGGATAAAGATCGTGCAGGAGGTGTTCGGCAAGATCTTCAACGAGGGCACGGAATTCCGCCGCGACGGCAGCCAGTTCGACCGCCTGTTCAAGGACGGCGATACCTACACGATCGGCACGATGACCGCATTCGCCATGCTGACGACCGGTCATACGCCGGCGTGCATGACGCACGTGATCGGCAACGCGGCGTTCGTCGGCGATACGCTGTTCATGCCAGACGGGGGCACGGCGCGAGCCGACTTCCCGGGCGGAGACGCGCGCACGCTATACCGCTCCATCGGCCGCGTGCTGGAGCTTCCGGGCGAGATGCGGCTCTTCATGTGCCACGACTACGGGCCGAACGGCCGGCCGATCAAATGGGAGACGACGGTCGCCGAGGAGCGGGCGCACAACATTCATGTGCACGAGGGCGTGACGGAGGACGAGTTCGTCGCGCTACGCGAGGCGCGCGACAGGACGCTGGAGTTGCCGAAGCTGATGATCCCGTCGATCCAGGTGAACATCCGCGGCGGCAACCTGCCGGAGCCAGATGAAAGCGGAAAGCGGCACCTTAAGGTCCCGCTCAACGAACTTTAGCAGCGAGCAGACAGGCGTGCGCCGCACTCTACTCGGCTGCTGCGCGCGTGGCGTCGACGGCGGCGTGGGCCTCGTCGGCGCTCTCGAAGATGTGCGGCGCCAGTCCCCGCTTCGACAGCGCTTCCTGCATCTTGAGACGCATGAACGAGCTGGTCGAATAGCGCGCCGTGCTCTTGTAGTGGTGCTTCATCATGTACTGGATCATCTCGGCGTAGTCGTCGTACAGGTCCTCGGCGATGCGGCAACCGTCATGGTTGACCACGGCATTGACGCGGCGGCCAGCCTTGACGCAGGCGTCGACCAAAACCTTCTGCAGATCCGCGATGTCGCCCTTCTTACGCACGCTCCAGCCCTCGAGATTGAGGAACAGGATGTTGCGGTACGAATGATATGAGACGCGGTCGCAGAGCTTGAGGTTGGTCAGCTCCTCCATCAGCTCCATCGGCTCTTCGCGGAAGATGCGCGGATCCATCGGCACTGGCTTGTTGATGGCCGGGCGGAAGTCCATATGGGCGAGGATATCGCGCTCGATATCGATGCCGGGTGCAACCTCGATCAACTCCAAGCCGCCGGGCGTCAACTGGAACACGCAGCGTTCGGTGACGTAGATGACGGGCTGCGACTTCGAGGCGGCGTAAGAGCCCGAGAACGTGATCTGCTCGACGGCTTTGACGAACTTGCGCGCGCGGCCTTCCTGGACGATGCGCAAGTTGCCGTCCTCGATGGCGATCTTCAGCCCGCCAGCGGTGAAGGTGCCGGCGAAGACGACGGCCCGTGAGTTCTGCGAGATGTCGATAAAGCCGCCGCAGCCGTTGAGGCGGCCGCCGAACTTGGACGTGTTGACGTTGCCGTGCTCGTCTACCTCGGCGACGCCGAGGCAGGTCAGGTCGAGGCCGCCGCCGTGGTAAAAGTCGAACATCTGGTTCTGGTCGATGATGCCGTCGGCGTTCGCTGACGAGCCGAAGCTCGAACCGCTGGCGAGCACGCCGCCGATGGCACCGGCTTCCGTCGTCATGGTCAGGTAAGGCGTCACCTGCTCTTCCGAGGCAACCGCCGCTACGCCGTCGGGCGCACCGACGCCGAGATTGATCGCGCCATTCAGCGGCAGCTCGAATGCGGCGCGACGGGCGATGATCTTGCGCTCGTCCAACTCCATGCGCGGCATGTGTTCGACCGGCACGCGGATGGTGCCGGAGAGCGCCGGGTTGTAGTGGACGCCGTAGTTCATGCGATGCATCTCGGGCGGGTCGGCGACGACGACACAGTCGACGAGGATGCCAGGGACGCGCACGTCCTTGGGACGCAGCGAGCCGTGCGCGACGACGCGCTCGACCTGGGCGATGACGATGCCGCCGTTGTTATGGGCGGCCATCGCCTGCGCGAGGCAGTCGAGATAGAGCGCCTCTTTTTCCATGGTGAGGTTGCCGGACGGATCGGCGCTGGTGGCGCGGATCAGCGCGACGTTGATCGGCGTCGCCTTGTAGAACAGCCACTCCTCGCCATCGATCTCGAGCAGCTTGACGATGTCTTCCTTGGTCACCTCGTTGACCTTGCCGCCGCCGAGGCGCGGATCGACATAGGTGTGGAGGCCGACCTTGGAGAACACGCCCTGCTCGCCCGAGGCGCAGGTGCGGTAGAGCTTCGAGATGATGCCCTGGGGCAGGTTGTAGCCCTGGATCCTGTTCTCCTGGGCGGCCTGGGCAACCTTCGGCATGCGGCCGAAGTTCGCCGCGATGACGCGCGAAAGCAGGCCCTCGTGATGCAGCCGCCCGGTGCCGAGGCCCTTACTGTCGCCCGCGCCGGCGCACATGATGAGCGTCAGGCCCTTAGGATGCTGGCTTTCGACATACCGCTTTTCGAGCGCGGCATGGAGCATCTCAGGGATGCAGCTCTGAACGAAACCGGTGGTGCAAACGACGTCATCATTGTTGATGAGGGCAATGGCCTGCTCGGCCGTCGTGACCTTGTTCTTCATCTTGGTAGTGGTTTCCCCTCGGCGGTCTCCTCAGGCATGCGGGCGTCAACGAGGCGCATCACCTTAAGAG
>CALRVN010000251.1:0-6004 GCA_943371625.1 Hyphomicrobium sp. CS1GBMeth3 | reverse complement strand
AAGCCGGCGACGAGACTGCCGACCAGCTCCTCCAGAGGGATGCGGCCCAGCTCGACAGGGCGCAGGTTGCGGAGCAGGTCCCGGTTGATGCTTTTCAGGCGCTCGGTGATCGAGTGGATCTCGTCCACGCGTGATTTGATCGGCCCGCTCTGGGGATCGGCCGACAGGGCAGCGAGACGGGCGATGGACGAAGCGTTCGCTGTGATGCCGAACAGGCAGGGCCCCGCTTCATCGTGAAGCTCGTTGGCTATCTGCCGGCGTTCGTCCTCCTGCACCGCTATCAGGTTGCGATAAAGCCCGGTGTTCTCGGCCCGGGCTTTCTCGAGAGCACCAGCCATGGTGTTGAAGCTGTTGGCGATGACGCCGAGCTCGCGCACCGCCGGTGCCGTCACGCGCGCGCCATAGTGGCCATCTTCCAGCTCGTGCATGGCGCCGGCTAGCTCGACGAGCGGATTGAGAAGGCGCCCCAGCACGACGTAAAGCAGGGCGAGCATGACGGCGGTGATGCCGAGCCAGATCACGGTGCGCCGCGACACCTCTTCCCAAACCTCGCCAAGCTCATCGCGCGGCTCCCCGACGATGACGATGCCGCCGATGCGGTTTTCGCCGAGCCTGATGCGGATCTGGCGCGTGCCGACGTTGGGCCCGACCAGATCGGCGAACCACTGCGGTGCGCGCTCGGGGTGCTCGATGACGCCCCAGGCGTGCTCGTTCGGCGCGATCTGGACCAGATCCCCATTCTTGTCGGTGGCAAGCACACGTGCATGCCGAACGTATTTGAGCTGCTCGGGAATGAGGTCGAGCAGCTCCTCGCCACGCGAATTTGCGGCGGCGCGGCCGACGGCATCCGTTATGAGCTGATGCGCAACTTCCATGGACGAATTGACTTCGACCTCGACGCGGCCGCGGGCGTCGACGATCGCCAGGACGATCGAGAGCAGGACGGCGCCGATGCTGATCGCAGAGATCGAGATCATCAGCTGCCAGCGCACCGGCAGGCCATACCAGCGTTGGCGGATGACGCTGCGCCAATCGGCGCTCGCCTGTTGCAAATTAGAGGTGTCAGTCAGCGAAGACGTACTGCTCTCGGCAACGTCTGGTGATGCTTGAGCGGAGGGAGCAGTCAAAAGATGAGTACCCATGGTGTTTTGGTGAGCGATGTCCGCTCGTTACTCCAATAGAGCTGGCATCACACCCCGATAAAACGCCAGTGTTGTTGCCAAATGTTCCTGTCGCGGTTTCTTCGAATGGTTACCTGCTCCAGGGCTCAGACGATCTTCTGCTCCACGGCTATGCGGATCAGCTCCATGGCCGTGCGGGCGCTGAACCTGTTGCGTAGCGCGGCGCAGATCACCGCGACGGTTTTGTAGGAGACGTTAATGAGGGCGGCGATCTCGGACATGCTCTTGCCCTTGGCGAGCAGGCGGAGAACCTCGCGCTCGCGCAGCGTCAACGATGCACCGCCTTCGCCCGCGCCGACGCGCAGGAAGGCGATCTTCTGCGCCATCTCGGGCGCCAGCGAACGGCCTCCGCGGTGGACCGCGCGGATGGCGTCGAGAAATTCCTGCGGATGGTCGGTCTTGCTGAAATAGCCCTTGGCGCCGGTCTCGATGGCCTGCGCTGCAAACATCGAGTCATCGTTCATGCTGAACATCATGATGCGCGCCTTGGGATCGCGTAGCAGGATGCGGCGGGCAAGCTCGAACCCGGAGACGTCGGGCAGATTGATGTCGATCACCGCAACGTCCGGCCGCTCCGCGAGGTACACGTCGTGCGCCGTTGCCGCGTCTCCGGCCGAGACCATTTCCATGTCCTCGGTATCGTTGATGAGCGCGCGGCATCCCGACAGCACGAGGGGGTGATCGTCGACGATAAGGACCTTCACGGGATTGGCTCGTTTCTCTGCGTGCAATTGTATAACATAGCACCAGTCGCAAGATGCCGGAAGTTGGGACTTTTTCCCGATTTCGGCGAGACAGTTTTACGGAGATCGCATGTCCATCAGCGTTCGGTTGAATGCCCTTATCGTGGGGCTGCTGGCGGCGGCGCTGATCTCGTTCGTGCTGGCCATGGTCATCAGCGCGGGTCCACGCATCCGCGCCGAGAACGACAGCATCATGCGTCTGGCGAAGGAGTTCGTCGAAACGACCATCGAGAGCTTGCAAGGAACGACCGACCCCGAGTCTCACCTGAAGATCTTGCTCGGGGGACTGAAGGACCTGCGCCACGTCAGGATCTATCGCGAGGGCGATGACGCTTCTCACGCCGCCGCGCAGGAGCCGGTCGGCGAAGGAGGAGCAGGCTGGCTTGCGAGCCTCTCGGAGTCCGTGGCGGACCTGGAGATCCCCGTGGTGGTGAACGGTCAGAGTTTCGGCAAGCTCATCGTAGCGCCCCGCGCCGACCACGAAGCCGCTGAAATCTGGGAATCGATTGTCACGTTCACATTCGTTGGTCTCGGTCTGGGAACGGCCACACTCGTCTTCATGAGCCTGATGATCGGGCACCTGTTAAAGCCGATCAAAGACGTCGGCGATGCGCTCATGGTGCTCGATTCAGGGCGATACGATGTGCTCGTGCCCGAAGCCGGGCCGCCGGAGATCTCCGATATCTGCCGCAAACTCAATCGTTTTGCCGCCACGCTTGAGCGAACGATTTCGGAGAACCGGCGGCTTACCGAACGCATCATCTCCGTTCAGGACGAGGAGCGGAAGGATCTCGCCCGCGAGCTGCACGACGAACTCGGCCCGTATCTATTTGTGATCAAGGCCGCAGCTACGGTGATTGATACCGAGATCAAGCGCGGCGGCACCGACCACGCAAAGCTGGCCGAAGCCAGCACAACACTGTTTGCCAGCATGGATACGATCCAGCGCGTGAACCGCCGGGTGCTGGCCAAGTTGCGGCCGCTCGGGCTGGAGGAATTTGGCATTGAAGCCAAACTCGGTTCGCTCATCGCTTTGCTGCGGCAGAGCCATTCCAACATGGCCATCAGCCTGACGATCGCGGACGACTTGCCGATTTGCGACGAGACGACGAACCTTACGATCTACCGGCTGGTGCAGGAGGGCCTGACGAATGCCTTCAAGCATTCGGGGGCTGCCGCGATCGACGTGATTGTCGAGCCGGTCGAGGCGGAGCAGCTTCCCGCAGCAATGCGTGAACAGACGCGGCCCGTGGTACGCGTGACCGTCGCAGATGATGGCAATGGGTTGCCGGAGAATTTGGAGCCAAGCTACGGCATCGCCGGAATGAGCGAGCGCGTGTGGGCAACAGGCGGCGAACTCAAGCTATCCAACAGGATGGATGGCGGAGCGGCGCTCGAAGCGTGGATTCCAATTGCCGCCTCCTAGACTTGTGCGGCCCTCAAGCCTTCCCGGTGCGAGTGCATTTCCCGTGAATGAGCGGGATGCCATGGCAATTCCATCTGCCGTCGCATCCGCGGATTACGTTAAACAATCCGATGTAACGGCAAACTTCCTCGCGTTACCCATAGAGAATGGAGCGAATGGCATGGGGAAATTGCGAAATAAGCAATGAGCCTTTTGCTCCTCGGTAGCGTTCGAGTTGTCGCTTTGCTCTAGGGCCAAGCGATACGGGGGGAGTACGGGTAATGCGTTCAGTTCGCGTCACAGCTGCGTTTGCAGCGGCGATTTTTGCGATTCTTTCCATTCCGGCCACGGCACAAAATCCACCCACTCCGGCGCCACCCGCCGGTCAGCTGCCCCCGGTCGACGTCATCCAGAAGCAGCCCACTGCCGCGCCGGTGGCGAAAAAGAAGTCCGCAGCCAAGAAAAAGGCCGTCTCGCCCACGCCTCAGGCTCCGGCAGTGCCGACCGAAGCGCCGAGCATTTCTTCCACGGGTTCGGAAAAATTCTATGGGTCGCCGGGTGGTGCCGCGGCAGCAGCGCGCGCCGACGCCGGACCATCTTCTCCCATCAATCCGCTGAATGGCATCCTGCCTGGCAACCTCGAAGACTTCCCGTCTGCCGGCAGCGCCGTGACGACGCAGCAGATCGACGAGTTCAGGCCGCGCACGACCAACGACACCCTCAACCGTGTTGCCGGTGTCCATGTCGTCAACGACGACGGCTTTGCACGGCACGGCGGCATCGGCATTCGCGGCTCGCCGCCGCGGCGTGGACGCAAGGTCCTCGTCATGGAAGACGGCGTATCGCTCAATATGGCCCTTTGGCTCGACCCGTCGGTGCACTACGTGCCGCCACTCGACCGCAACGAAGCCGTCGAGGTGCTGCGCGGCACCGTCCTCGCCTACGGCCCGAACAACAATCACGGCGTCGTAAACTTCAAGAACCTGTCGCCATTCGGCGCCGACGAGACGGAAATGGCATTTGCGTTCGGCACGACCAAGAACGATGACGGGCAGTTCGAGGGCGATACCAGCATCATGAATCGCTCGGACCTGTCGAGCACGTGGCACATCCATACGCGTCAGACGTCAGGCAACGTCGGTGTCGTGATGTCCTACAGCGGTGCCGACGTCGACGGCGCCTGGGATACCGAGCGCCTGCGCTACAATGATCTCTACGGCGCAGTCGGCTGGAAGGGCGTCGACCAGGACTTCACCGTTTCGGCGATCTACTTCCGTCAGCGCGACCACTACGACGAAGCCAACCTCGAGGGTGAGGACGAGCCGGGCGAATCCGCCGACGAACTGTTCCGGCAGATCGCTCACTGCAAGACGTGCTTCAATCCCGGCTCTCGCTTCAACACCTACGACGCCGATGTCGTGCGGCTGCAGGCGCTGCACAACTACTACCTGGATGACGACACGACCATCACGTCGCGCGTCTACGGGCAGTATCATCGCCGCAACCGCTACCAGAACTTCGAAGGAGAAGATCCCTCGGACGTCGATGCGAACCTTCCTCCGATGCAGGACGACGAGGATCTCTACATCCCCGAAGGGTCGATGCTCGGACGCCTACGCACGTACAAGCACTTCGGCGGAGAGGTGCGCGGCGAATGGGCGAACCGCAACTTTGCTGCGGGAATGACGCAGGACATACAAGCCGGCATTCGCTACGAGCACCAGATCTTCACCAACCGCAACTTCTTCGGCGTCCAGGGTGAGATCCTCGAGGGTGGCGACACCGAAGGCCTGGACACGTTCCACCGCGTGCATACGGCGGATGCCGTCTCGGCGTTCGTGCAAACTGCAATCCATGTCACGCGCGACTTCTCGGTGACGCCGGGCCTGCGGCTCGAGCACTACACGACCGATCGCAAGACCTACGCTCTCAGCGTGGAAGAAGGCGAGGCGGAAGGCGAGGGCGATTGTCCTGACAATCTTTACGGCCCCAATGATCAGCAATGCGCTGAACTCGAGCTCGCAGAAAACTTCAAGACGGACGAAAGCTTCAACAAGACGCATGTGCTGCCCGGCGTGGCCCTGGCCTACAACGGCTTCTACCGGAGCACCGTGTACGGCGGCTATCACCGCGGCCTGACCATGCATGTCCTGCGCGAGGAAGCTTTCCCTGCAAAGGACGAGCTGGGCGACAACTTCCAGATCGGCCTGCGCTCGAGCGCCTGGCGCGGCTTTACCTTCGACGTCGCAGCATTCCACAACCGGATCCAGGATTTCCAGATCAAGGGATCGGGCGTCACGCCGGACGGCAACAACATCTACTCGACAGTCGATCGCGTCGACATCAACGGCTTCGAGGTCTACAGCCGGCTCGACAGCAATCCCTGGACGGGCGGAGCGTTCAACACCTTCTTCGAGAGCGTCTACACCTTCTCGAATGCCAAGATCAAAAAGGGCACCACCAGCATCGAAGCAGACGACGAGAATGATCCGCCGATCGAGATCAGCGTTGCCGGCCGCGACGTGCCCGAGGTGCCGCGTCATGTCGCCAACCTGACGCTCGGCGTCGAACACAAGTCCGGGTGGGATGCGAGCGTATCGTGGACCTACCGCGGCGACTTCTTCACCGACGAAGCCAATACCGTCTTCGACGCCGAAGGAGAGAACGGTCTGGTG
>CALRVN010000250.1:0-6034 GCA_943371625.1 Hyphomicrobium sp. CS1GBMeth3 | reverse complement strand
TACCGTCCGCAGTTTTACTTCCGCACGACCGACGTGACGGGCGTGGTGACGCTGCCGGAAGGCACGGAAATGGTTATGCCGGGCGACAACGTCTCCATCGACGTCGAGCTCATCACCCCGATCGCCATGGAAGAGAAGCTGCGCTTCGCTATCCGTGAAGGCGGCCGTACCGTCGGTTCGGGTGTCGTCGCTAAGATCGTCGAATAAGGGCAAGAAGGCGTAGAAGCGCTCGGATGTCGGGCGCTTCTTCCTTTTGAAAGAGTGCGGGATATGAACGGCCAGAACATTCGCATCAGGCTCAAGGCATTCGATCATCGAATCCTCGATGCCTCGACGCGGGAGATCGTCAATACGGCGAAGCGCACCGGCGCGGAAGTGCGCGGACCTATTCCGTTGCCGACGCGGTTCGAGCGGTTCACCGTCAACCGTTCTCCCCACATCGACAAGAAGAGCCGCGATCAGTTCGAGATGCGCACGCATAAGCGCCTCCTGGACATCGTCGACCCGACGCCACAGACGGTCGATGCTCTGATGAAGCTCGATCTTGCTGCCGGTGTTGACGTCGAGATCAAACTCTAAGGTCAATTGGGGTTGGCGGCAGTCGCCTGGGCTCCAGTAATTGAGAAGGAAGGAATGCTCTCATGCGTTCCGGGGTAATCGCACAGAAGGTGGGCATGACCCGCATCTTCACGGAAGCTGGGGAGCATATCCCGGTGACCGTGCTGAAGCTCGACAACGTTCAGGTTGTCGCCCATCGCACGAACGATAAGAACGGCTACACGGCGCTGCAGCTCGGCACCGGTAAGCGCAAGGCTTCGCGTCTGACCAAGGCCGATCGGCAGAACTTCGCCATCGCCAAGGTTGAGCCGAAGCGCAAGCTCGTCGAGTTCCGGGTTTCCCCCGAGAACCTGATCGAGGTTGGCGCCCAGATCACCGCCGACCACTTCGTCCCGGGTCAGTTCGTCGACGTGACGGGCACCAACCAGGGCAAGGGCTTCCAGGGCGCAATGAAGCGCTGGAACTTCGGCGGTTTGCGCGCCACGCACGGTGTGTCGCTCAGCCATCGTAGCCACGGCTCGACCGGTCAGCGCCAGGACCCCGGCAAGGTGTTCAAGGGCAAGAAGATGGCCGGCCACATGGGCGACGAGCGCGTCACGACGCAGAACCTCGTCGTCGTGAAGACCGACGTCGATCGCGGCCTCGTCATGGTTCGCGGCGCCGTTCCCGGCAGCAAAGGCGGCTGGGTGCTGGTGCGCGATGCAGTCCTGAAGCAGCCGCACAAGGACGCTCCTGTTCCCGGCGCCTTCAAGGCTGCCAATGGGGCCGGTGAAACCGCTGTGAAGGAACAAGCGTGATGAAAGCCGATGTCACCACGCTCGCGGCCTCGAAGGCCGGCACGGTCGAGCTGCCTGAGGCCATCTTTGGTCTCAAGCCGCGCCCCGACCTGATCCAGCGCATGGTGCGCTACCAGCTCGCCAAGCGGCGCGCGGGCACGCACCACGCCCAGGACCGTTCAGAAGTGAACGTCACGGGCAAGAAGATGTACAAGCAGAAAGGGACCGGCGGCGCCCGTCACGGCGACAAGTCGGTTCCGCAATGGCGCGGTGGCGGCAAGGCGCACGGTCCCAAGCCGCGCGACCACGCCATCGAGCTGCCGAAGAAGGTCCGCGCCCTGGCGCTGCGTCACGCCCTTTCAGCCAAGGCTCAGGCCGGCGAGGTCGTGGTGCTCGACAAGGCCGAATCGAACGGCAAGACGGCCGCGCTTCGCGATCAGTTCGAGAAGCTGGAGTGGACGAACGTCCTGATCATCGACGGCGCCGAGCTGCAGGTCGACTTCGTGCGCGCTGCACGCAACCTGCCGAACATCGACGTTCTGCCGGTGCAGGGCATCAACGTCTACGACATCCTGCGCCGCCGTAAGCTGGTGCTGACGAAGGCCGCCATCGCGGCGCTCGAGGAGCGCTTCGCCGGCGCCACCATCGGCAGCAACGCGAAGGAGAGCAACTGATGGCTATCAAGCTCAGCGCTTACGACGTCATCGTCTCTCCCGTCATCACGGAGAAGTCGACGCTCGTCTCGGAAGCCAACCAGGTCATCTTCAACGTCGCTCCCAGAGCGACGAAGAAGGAGATCAAGGACGCGATCGAGGCGCTGTTCAAGGTCAAGGTGAAGGCCGTCAACACGCTCGTCCGTAAGGGCAAGCTGAAGACCTTCAAGGGTCGCCGCGCGCTGCAGAGCGATGCGAAGAAGGCGATCGTGACCCTCGTCGAAGGCCACCACATCGACATTGCGACGGGCCTCTAAGGATCCGGACCCGAGGAAACGACCATGGCACTGAAGACATTCCGCCCGACGACCCCCAGCTTGCGCCAATTGGTGCAGGTTGACCGTTCGCAGCTCTGGAAGGGCGCGCCGGTCAAGGTTCTGGTCGAGGGCAAGTCGAAGACGGGTGGACGCAACAACGATGGCCGCATCACGATGCGCCACATCGGTGGTGGCGCGAAGCAGTCGTACCGCATCGTCGACTTCCGTCGTCGTAAGTTCGACGTGACGGGCAAGGTCGAGCGGATCGAGTACGATCCCAACCGCACCGCCTTCATTGCTCTGATCAAGTACCCCGACGGCGAGCTGGCCTACATCCTGGCGCCGCAGCGCCTCGCGGTTGGCGATCAGGTCGTGTCCGGCCAGAAAGTCGACGTGAAGCCGGGCAACGCGATGCCGCTCGCCGGCATGCCGATCGGCACCATCGTGCACAACGTGGAGCTGAAGCCGGGTCGCGGCGGCCAGATCGCCCGCTCGGCAGGTGCCTTCGTGCAGCTTGTCGGGCGCGACTCGGGCTGGGCTGTTCTGAAGCTCAACTCGGGCGAGACGCGCCGTGTGCGCGCGGAATGCATGGCGACAATCGGCGCCGTGTCGAACCCGGACCATTCGAACGAAGTGACGGCCAAGGCCGGCCGCACGCGCTGGAAGGGAATTCGCCCGACGGTGCGCTCCATCACCATGAACCCGATCGACCATCCGAACGGCGGACGCACCAACGGCGGTAAGCACTGGGCGACGCCCTGGGGCAAGCCGACGAAGGGCTACAAGACGCGCAAGAACAAGTCGACCGACAAGTACATCATTCGCGGCCGTCAGGCGAAGAAGTAAGAGCCAGCGGGAGCGAGGAGACAGGCAATGACAAGATCAGTTTGGAAAGGCCCGTTCATCGACGGCTATCTTCTCAAGAAAGCTGAGAAGGTGCGCACGTCCGGGCGCAACGAGATCATCAAGATTTGGAGTCGTCGCTCGACGATCCTGCCGCAGTTCGTCGGTCTGACGTTCGGCGTGCACAATGGCCACAAGCATGTTCCGGTGGCGATCACCGAGGACATGATCGGCCATAAGTTCGGCGAGTTCTCCCCCACGCGCCTGTTCCACGGGCACGGCGGGGACAAGAAGGCGACCAAAGGCAAATAAGGCTAAGGCGATATCATTATGGGCAAGCCGAAACACGAGCGCAGGTTATCCGACAGCGAGGCGCAAGCCGTCGCCAGGAACCTTCGCGTGTCTCCGCGCAAGTTGGACCTCGTTGCCGGGCTGATCCGCGGCAAGAAGGTGGAGACGGCGCTGGCCGATCTTGAGTTCTCGCGCAAGCGGATCGCTCAGGACGTGAAGAAGTGCGTCATGTCCGCGGTGGCCAACGCAGAGAACAACCACGGTCTCGACGTGAACGAGCTCGTCGTCTCGGAAGCGTTCGTCGGCAAGAACCTGATCATGAAGCGCTTCGCAGCGCGCGGTCGCGGTCGTGCCAGCTCGATTACGAAGCCGTTCGCGCAGATCACGGTCATCGTCCGCCAGAAGCCGGAAGAGGCTGAGGAAGGCGACAAGAAATCGAAGGCGAAAGCCAAGGCCAAGTCCGACGGAAAGCCGGCCAAGGGTGGCAAGTCCGCCCCGGCAAACAAGGGCGGCAAGGCGAAGGCCGCCGCCAAGGAGACTGCATAATGGGTCAAAAGGTCAATCCGGTCGGTCTGCGCCTCGGCGTCAACCGCACTTGGGACAGCCGCTGGTTCGCCGGCCGCGGTGAATATGGCCGGTTGCTGCATGAAGACATGCGCATGCGGGAACACATCCTGAAGCAGCAGCGCCAGGCTGGCATCGCCAAGGTCGTCATCGAGCGTCCGCACAAGAAGTGCCGGGTCACCGTTCATACGGCGCGTCCGGGCGTGCTCATCGGCAAGAAGGGCGCCGACATCGAGAAGCTGCGCGGCGAGCTTGCGCGCTTCACGGATTCGGAAGTGCATCTCAACATCGTCGAGATCCGCAAGCCGGAGATCGATGCCACGCTGGTCGCCGAGACCATCGCGCAGCAGCTGGAGCGCCGCGTTGCGTTCCGCCGTGCGATGAAGCGCTCGGTTCAGTCGGCGCTTCGTCTTGGCGCGCTCGGTATTCGTATCAACGTCGCCGGACGTCTCGGCGGCGCGGAAATCGCACGTACGGAGTGGTATCGCGAAGGCCGCGTTCCGCTGCACACGCTGCGCGCCGACATCGATTTCGGCTACGGCGTTGCGAAGACCGCCTACGGCATTATCGGTATCAAGGTGTGGATCTTCAAGGGCGAGATCATGGAGCACGATCCCATGGCCTCCGAGAAGAAGAACACCGAGCTGCAGGAGAGCGGGGGCGGGCGTCCGCGTCGCGAGGATCGTGGTGATCGCGGCGACCGTGGTGGTCGCGGTGACCGCGGCGGTGGCGATCGTCGGGGACCGCCGCCATCGGCGCCGGCCGCCGAGGCGAGCGGTAGCGAAGGCGCAGAGAAGGCATGAGGCAGCGTTCAAAGCGCTGACAAGGACGGACAGTTATGCTGCAGCCCAAAAAGACGAAATTCCGCAAGACCTTCAAGGGTCGCATCCATGGCGCCGCCAAGGGTGGCACGGATCTCAACTTCGGTTCGCACGGCCTCAAGGCCGTCGAGCCCGAGCGGGTTACCGCGCGCCAGATCGAAGCGGCACGCCGCGCCATCACGCGCCATATGAAGCGCGCCGGCCGCGTGTGGATCCGCATCTTCCCGGATGTGCCGGTAACGAAGAAGCCGGCCGAAGTCCGCATGGGCTCGGGCAAGGGCTCGATCGAGTACTGGGCCGCGCGCGTCAAGCCGGGCCGTATCATGTTCGAACTCGACGGCGTGCCGGACGCAGTGGCACGTGAGGCATTGGTGCTTGGCGCGGCAAAGCTGCCGATCAAGACGCGCATCGTGACGCGCATCGGCTGAGCTGAAGACTAGGACGAAGGATTAAGGCGATGAGCGCGGAAGCGTTTCGGGGTTTGACCATCGACCAGATCGATGACCAGCTGCAGAAGCTGAAGAAGGAGCAGTTCAACCTGCGCTTTCAGCGCGCTTCTGGCCAGCTTGAGAACACGTCTCGCGTGCGCACCGTGCGCCGTGACATCGCTCGCCTGCTGACCGTAGCGCGCCAGAAGCGCGCCGGCGGCACCAAGAGCGCCAAGGAGTAATTACGATGCCGAAACGCGTGCTGCAGGGCGTGGTCGTCTCCGACAAGAACGACAAGACGGTGGTGGTTGAGGTCGAGCGCCGCTACACCCACCCGCTGTTCAAGAAGACCGTGCGCCGCACGAAGAAGTACCACGCTCACGACGAGAAGAACGTGTTCAAGATCGGCGATCGGGTTGAGATCGTAGAGAGCGCGCCGATCTCGAAGAACAAGCGTTGGGTGGTTCTGACCGAAGCCGGTTGATCGACTTAGGAATTCGCGGACCGCAAGGGCCGCATGGGAATAGCACCGCCTCCGGGCGGTAGTTGGAAAGGGAAGCCGCGATGATCCAGATGGAGACGAATCTCGACGTCGCTGACAATTCGGGCGCGCGCCGCGTTCAGTGCATCAAGGTGCTGGGTGGCTCGAAGCGCAAGTACGCGACCGTCGGCGACATCATCGTCGTTTCGGTCAAGGAAGCTATTCCGAAGGGTCGCGTTAAGAAGGGCCAGGTCATGAAGGCCGTCGTCGTGCGCACCGCCAAGGGCGTGCGGCGTCCGGAC
>CALRVN010000249.1:0-6098 GCA_943371625.1 Hyphomicrobium sp. CS1GBMeth3 | reverse complement strand
CGTCGCCCCGAGCAGCACCACCTCGCGCGCCGTGAAAGGAAACGAGAGCACCGTCGCCTGCGGCACCACAGCCCGCCGCCTCGCCAGCGCCGCCGGCGCAAAGGCCGCGATCGCGCGCCCGTCCAGTTCGACCGAGCCCGACGTCGGCTTCAATTCTCCCGACAGCAGCCGCAGCAGCGTCGACTTTCCCGCTCCGTTGGGACCGATGATCACCACCAGCTTGCCCGGCGCCAGCGCCAAGTCGACGTTGGCAACGAGTGCCTTCTCGCCCACGCGGTATGTCAGTGATGACGCGACCAGCATCGCTCTACTCCACCCCGCCGTTGCCGCGCTTCAACACCAGATGCAGGAACACCGGCGTCCCGATCGCCGCCATGACGATGCCGATCGGCAGCTCCGCTGGATTGACCACGAGCCGCGCGATGATGTCGGCGATCAGCATCAGGCTCGCCCCCAGCAGCGCACTTCCAGGCAGCACGACGCGATGGTCCGGCCCGGCAAGTATCCGCACCACGTGCGGCACCACGATGCCGACGAAGCCGATGATGCCCGCCATCGCCACCGCGGCACCGACCGACGCCGCAGTCGCGACAACGGCGATCAGCTTCGTGCGCTCCACGTTGATGCCGAGATGAAACGCCTCCGCCTCGCCCAGCAGAAAGCCGTTCAACCCACGCACCAGCGCCGGCGTCAGTACCGCGACGAGAATTGCGAATGGCATCACGGCGAACACCTTCGGCCACGTCGCGCCGCCGAGGCTGCCCATCGACCAGAAGGTGAGGTCGCGCAGCTCGCGGTCGTCGGCGGCGTACGCGATGAGCCCCGTCAGCGCCCCCGAAAACGCTCCGAGCGCAATGCCCGCGAGCAGCAGTGTTCCCACCATCAGCTGCCCATGCCGGCCCGCGATGGCGACCAGGATGCCTGTCGTTGCGACACCGCCGAAGAATGCCGCCACTGGAAGCGCATAAACGCCGAGCGGCTGCAGCAGCGGCGCGGCGATGCCGTGCCCGAGCGCAATCGTCGCCACCGCCGCGAGTGCCGCGCCCGACGACACGCCGATGAGCCCCGGGTCGGCGAGAGGATTGCGAAACAGCCCCTGCATGATCGCGCCCGCGATGCCGAGGCTCGCGCCGACGAAAATTCCGAGCAACGTGCGCGGCATCCGGATGTCGATCAACACCAGCTGCTCACGTGCCGCCGTGGCATCGCTCGTCATCCCGAACGCCGACGCCAGCGCCCGCGGCAGCGAGGCGAGCGTGATGCCCGTCGGCCCGAGCGCCAGCGACGCCACCCCCGCAACGATGAGCAGGATCGCCGAGCCGGCGAGAACCTGCCCCGCAGTGAATGGATGAGCTGAACGCTTACGCGAGACGGATAGTGAAAGGCTCTCGCTCGTCATTTATCGGTGCTCGCACGCTTCATCGCCAGTTCGGGATAAAGCTGTGCCATCAGATCGTGTGCAGCGCGAGCGCAACGCGGCCCGAAGCCTAACAGGTAGAGACTGTCCATCTGGACGACGTTGTTCTGCTTCAGCGCCGGGCTGGATGCCAGCGCCTTCACCGACGCAACGGGATCGGAAGGCGGCCCAGAGCGGCCGGGCTGCATCATAACCACCGCATCGGGCGCCAGCTCGACGCCCGCCTCGTCGGCAAGCGGCTCATAGCCTTGCGTTGCGCTGCCGGCGTTCACCACGCCCGCCAGCTTGAACATCGCGTCCGCGCTCGTTCCAGATCCCGCGACAACGGCGCGCCCGTTCTGCACGCTGAGCACAAACAACGCGCGCTTCGGCGCGGTGATCTTGCTCCGCTCCTCTGCCAGCTTGGCGAAATCGGCCGCGACTTCCTTCGCCAGCTTATCGCCCGCTGTCTCGGCGCCGATCACTGACGCGACAAAGCGGATCTTCGCGACCACGCCTTCCGGCGTCTTGTCGTCCGGCACCTGCACGTAAGGAATGGACGATGACTTGAGCACGGCCACGACCGGCGGTGGCCCGGCGTCCTTTCCGGCGATGATCACAGTGGGATTGGTCGAGAGCACGCCTTCGGCAGAAAGCGAGCGCAGATAACCGACGTTCGCTTTCGCCTTGAGCGCCTCGGCCGGATATTGGCTCGTTGAATCGATGGCGATGATTTTGTCGCCGGCGCCGAGCGCGTACAGAATCTCCGTCACGTCGCCGCCGATCGCAAGAATGCGCGACGTGTCCGAGACGGCAACTTGCCGTCCGCTACCATCGGCGATTGTCTTGTCGGCGTGCGCACCACCGGCAGTGAGGACGAAGACTGTTGCTGCAAGGATACGCAGTGCAGCACTTTTAAACGCTCGACGAAGAGACATCAGTCCTCACTTGGTCAGAATAAGCTTGCCGTTGGCCGTGATGCGCAGGCGGTATTCCTGCCCGTCGTGTTCCAAGATCGCCTCTCTGCCACCTTGCAGAATATCAGGAACGCGAACGCGCACTTTCTTTGTATTTGCCGCGTTATTCGGTTCTGATGTGGGTGCTGAATCTTCGACGTCAACGGCGGTCGTCAGGACCTGCGCTCCGTAGTCTTTCAAGCTTGCCTCTATCGCTGTCGGCGGTGACGTCAGCTGCAGTTTATCCTGCAACGGCGGCGCCTTTCTTAATGTTGACTTTAGTAGTCATAAAAGCATAGCTTGCACAAGTCCGGTGATGCCGGACGGTTGTGCACGAGCCTCCAGCCGAGGCCGCACAAAAAGGCGAGCCCGCCACTACGCGCGTCTTGCGTAAGCCAGCCAGCCCCAGTGTTCAGTTGCGTATCGTTGCGTATTGGGGGGTACATGCGTCGTCTGCGTAGGCTGCCATTGGCTGCCGGAATGCTGACGCTCGGTGGAGCAGCCTTTGCTGCGGAGCCGATTCAGCTCGAAGGAATCGTCGTTTCAACCAGCAAGGTGCCAACGAAGGCGATCGACTCGCCCTCGCCGGCCAGCTCTGTCGGACGCAGCCGCACGCCGGTGAAAGCGAAGGCGGTCGCAGCGGCCGCGGCAACTCAGGGCGGTGGTGCTGCGAGCGACCCGGTTGGCGCCCAGTCAGTGACCGGCGAAAGCACGCTCGACATTATCCAGCCGCAGAGCATCGCCGATGCGATTGCCGATGTTCCCGGCGTGGCTTCTCAGGTGAACGCCGACGACCCCGGTCAGGCGGTCAACATCCGCGGCCTGCAGGATTTCGGACGCGTCGCCGTTACTGTCGATGGTGCGCGACAGAACTTCCAGAAGACCGGCCACAACGCCAACGGCCAGTTCTATCTTGATCCCGAGTTCCTCAGCCGCGTCGACATCACGCGTGGACCGTCCGCGACGGTCTACGGTTCGGGCGCCATCGGCGGCGTAGCAGCCTTCACCACGCGCGACGTCAACGACGTGCTCAGCACCGGCGAAACGGCTGCCATTGAGCAGAAGACCGGCATCGGCACCAACGGCATTGGCTGGTTGTCGAGCACCAGCGCCGCTCTGCGCGCCGGCAGGAATGTCGATATCTACGGTCAGTTTGTCGGCCGCGACACGAACCTTTACCAGGACGGCAGCGGCGACACCGTCATCAACTCCGCTTACGAGGACTACGGTGGGCTGGCCAAAATCGCCGTTCGCCCGGTCGAGGGTGGAGAGGTCAAGGCTTCGGCACTAGTCCAGAAATACGACTTCGCCGGCGGACTCGGAATTTCGACAGAGCCTCTGCGCGAAAGCGAACTGAAAACCGAAACCTACACCCTCGGCTACACGTTCGCGCGCCCGGACACGCCGCTGGTCGATTTCAGCTCCAAGGTCTACTACACGTCCACCGACCAGGATCAGAACCAAACCCTTCCGGTAACCGATCCTGCGCGCTGGCGCAGCTATGATTTGGCCACCACCGGTTTCGACGTGTTCAATACGTCGCGCTTCACCGACTTTGGATTGCGTCATCGCCTGACCTACGGCATCGACGGCTTCCAGGACGAGATGACCGTCACCGACAAGTTCAGCACGGCCGCGCTGTTCACGCCGAATGGCGAGCGCACGGTGTACGGCGGCTTCATCGAGGACGAGGTGACCGTCACGTCATGGCTGCGCGTCATCGGTGCCCTTCGCTATGACCATTACAGCCTCGAGGGCGGCGGCACGGAAAGCGACGGCAGCCACGTGTCACCGAAGGCCACCGTTGCTGTCACACCCGTGACGGGAATTGAGGTCTACGGCACGTTCGCTGAAGGTTATCGTGCACCGGCACTCACGGAAACGTTGGTGTCCGGCACACACCCGCCATTTGCGCCAGGGTTCCCCGACGCATTCACCTTCGTGCCCAATCCTGCGCTGAAGCCCGAGATCGGTCAGAACAAGGAAATTGGCGCCAACATCAAGTACGACAACGTGCTGATGCGCGGCGACAAGTTCCGCGCCAAGATCAGCGCCTATCAGAACGACGTGAGCGACTATATCGATCTCGCAACCTTCGGGCCGCCGATCCAGATTTGTCCTCCCGGCGCGCCCGTGTTCCTCTGCAACAACGGCACAATCCCGCTGATCACTTTGGTCGATTACTCCTTCGCTCAGTACCAGAACATTGCCGATGCGAAGCTATGGGGCGCCGAGTTGGAGCTGGCCTATGACTGGGGCGGCGGCTTCATCCAGACGTCCGTGACGCACCAGCGCGGCGAGAACCAGGAAACGAGTGAAGCTTTGGTGACGATCACACCGGACCGCATCGCCACCACGATCGGCTTCCGCTTCCTCGACGACAAGCTCGTGGCTGGTACGCGCATAACCCTCGTCGATGGCGTAAACAGCGTTGACGAAACTCTCGCGCCGTCGACCTCTGCCTACGGCGTAGTCGACCTCTTCGCTAACTACCAGATAAGCCGCGACGTCAGCCTCGACGGCATCATCTACAATGTCGGCGACACCGACTACCGGCCGTACCTCTATTCGAACTATTCGCCGGGCGTTCAGGGCAAGATCGCCCTCACGATCAAGTTTCCTGCCGATGGCGTAATCGGCGGAAAGTGAAGTCGGACGGCGCAAGCCGGCCGGCGTGACAGAGCGATGCCGGCCGTATCCCCGTCACGGCCGGCATCGCCTTTCGCGTTTTAAACTCGTACAACTGAGCCAGCTGCTAGCTAGCCAAGCCTGCAACTAACAAGGATGTAAAAGCATGTTCATCGCCATGAATCGCTTCAAGGTTCTGAAGGGCTCGGAGCAGGACTTCGAGCATGTGTGGCTCAGCCGCGAGACGCACCTCCCCGAGATGAAGGGCTTCATCGTGTTCCATCTCCTGAAGGGGCCGGAGCGCGAGGATCACGTACTCTATTCCTCGCATACCATCTGGGCTTCGCACGCCGACTTCGAGGCCTGGACCAAATCCGAGCAGTTCCGCGCCGCGCACGCGCGCGCTGGCGGCAACAAGCCTCTCTATCTCGGCCATCCCGAGTTCGAGGGCTTCACCGTGCTGATGGAGCAGAAGGCTGACGGCACCTCCTCGCGTCGTACCGAAGCGGCCGAATAAGGGCGGGCGCACCCATGAGCACGTTGACCGAAGAGCGTCCCTCGCTCGCCGCGCGCGCGGCTTCCAGCCCCGGCGATCTCCTCGAGCAGATCGCCCGCGAGTACTCCGTCAGCACGCTGGAGGTGGTTCGCAACCTTCCCGCCGAGCAGGCGACGGTGGTGCCTGGCGAAGCGTTCGCCGACATCATGCAGGACATCGCCGCTTGGGGTGAGATCCTCTTCCTCATCCACAACGCCGACATCGTGCTCGAATGTACCGGCACACTGCCGCAGGGTAGCTTCGCGCACGGCTACTACAACATCCACGGCGACAGCCCCATCGGCGGTCACATCAAGGCCGAGAACTGCAAGGCGATCTCCTTCGTCGTGCGCGGGCTGAAGCGCGTCGGCATGTCAGTGCAGTTCTACAATGCGGCCGGCGAGGCGGCGTTCAAGATCTTCGTGCGTCGCGACGCCAACCGCGACCTCGTCCCCGAGCAGGTCAAGCTGTTCGAAGCCCTGCGCGCCCGCTACGCGACTGCATGATCGACTGTTTTTGTCTCCACCACCGGCGGAGGCTCGGTTCCCTTCTCCCTCCCCCTTGACGGGGGAGGGTCGGGGAG
>CALRVN010000248.1:0-6129 GCA_943371625.1 Hyphomicrobium sp. CS1GBMeth3 | reverse complement strand
CTCTTGCAGCTCCCGTTCATCTTCGAAGCGCCCCGCGGCCGGCGAATGCGGCATTCCGGCGCCTATCCCCCGTTGAAGGGCCGCGCGGTGCATGTTAGAGAACCGGCGCACTTTGAAAGTGGTGCCGGGTAAAGAGCCTGGGCGGCCCTTTTTGTGCGAGAGAATTTCCTCAAAGCGGGGGAGGGTATGGGCGAGCCGAACCGGCCCGATTCCCCCGTCATGTCCGCCGGCGAGAGCATTCACGTGGCAACGGAAAACCAGATGACTTCGGGAGTTGCTGGGCGGTACGCCGCGGCGCTGTTCGATCTGGCGCGCGAGCAGGGTGAGCTCGACGGCGTCGATCAGGATCTCAGCAAGCTACAGGCGATGCTCGATCAGAGCGATGACCTGAAGCGGCTGGTAAACAGCCCGGCCTTTGCCGCCGAGGACCAGGACCGCGCCCTCAAGGCCGTGATGGACTGGGCATCGGTCGGCGCGACGACGAGCAACTTCCTGCGGGTGGTGGCGCGCAACCGGCGCCTTTTCGCCGCCGAGGACATGATCAAGGGTTTCAAGCAGCAGCTCGCCCAGCATCGGGGTGAGCTCGCGGCCGAAGTTCAGTCGGCGCAGCCGCTCAACGACGAGCAGCTGGCGCAGCTGAAGGAAAAGCTGAGGTCGTCGTTCGGCAAGGACGTGCGCCTCAATACGAAAGTCGACCCCTCGCTGCTCGGCGGCCTGGTGGTCAAGGTCGGCAGCCGGATGTTCGATTCCTCGCTGCGGACGAAACTATCGAACCTGAAAGTCGTGCTGAAGGGAACCGCCTGATCGTACTACCGGCTGCAGCCCGTCTGCGGCCGTTTTTGTGATTGGTGGACCGGGCGATAGGCCCAGCACGAAACAAGAAGCGCTGTAAGGGAAGAGGCAAGTATGGACATCCGGGCCGCAGAGATCTCCTCGATCCTCAAGGACCAGATCAAGAATTTCGGCAAGGAAGCCGAGGTCTCCGAAATCGGCCAAGTGCTGTCCGTGGGTGACGGCATCGCGCGCGTCTACGGTCTCGACAACGTCCAGGCGGGCGAGATGGTCGAGTTTCCGGGCGGCATCCGCGGCATGGCTCTCAACCTCGAAGCCGACAACGTCGGTATCGTTATTTTCGGCGACGACCGCGGCATCAAGGAAGGCGACACCGTCAAGCGCACGGGCGCCATCGTGGAAGTTCCTGTCGGCCGCGGCCTGCTCGGACGCGTCGTCGACGCGCTCGGTAACCCGATCGACGGCAAGGGCCCGATCAAGTTCGACGAGCGCAAGCGCGTCGACGTGAAGGCGCCCGGCATTCTGCCGCGCAAATCGGTGCATGAGCCGATGGCGACGGGCCTGAAGGCCGTCGACGCTCTCATCCCGGTCGGACGCGGACAGCGCGAGCTGATCATCGGCGACCGTCAGACCGGCAAGACCGCGATCATTCTCGACACGATCCTCAATCAGAAGGCGATCAACGCCCAGGCGGCGAGCGAGAAGGACAAGCTCTACTGCGTCTACGTCGCCGTCGGCCAGAAGCGCTCGACCGTCGCGCAGTTCGTCAAGGTGCTGGAAGAGCACGGCGCGCTCGACTACTCGATCATCGTCGCCGCGACCGCTTCGGAGCCCGCTCCGATGCAGTACCTGGCGCCGTTCACCGGCTGCACGATGGGCGAATACTTCCGCGACAACGGCATGCACGCCGTGATCGCCTACGACGACCTTTCCAAGCAGGCCGTCGCATACCGCCAGATGTCGCTGCTGCTGCGCCGCCCGCCGGGCCGCGAAGCCTATCCGGGCGACGTGTTCTATCTCCACTCGCGCCTGCTCGAGCGCGCCGCCAAGCTCAACGACGAGCACGGCGCCGGCTCTCTGACCGCACTTCCGGTCATCGAGACGCAGGCCAACGACGTGTCGGCCTACATTCCGACGAACGTGATCTCGATCACCGACGGCCAGATCTTCCTCGAGACGGAGCTGTTCTACCAGGGCATCCGTCCGGCCGTGAACGTCGGTCTGTCGGTGTCGCGCGTGGGCTCGGCAGCACAGACGAAGGCGATGAAGCAGGTCGCCGGCAAGATCAAGGGTGAGCTCGCGCAGTACCGCGAGATGGCTGCCTTCGCGCAGTTCGGCTCCGACCTCGACGCCGCAACGCAGAAGATGCTTGCACGCGGCGCGCGTCTTACCGAGCTCCTGAAGCAGCCGCAGTTCTCGCCGCTGAAGATGGAAGAGCAGGTTGCCGTGATCTTCGCCGGTACGCGCGGTTATCTCGACAACGTTCCGGTCAACGCCGTCACCAAGTTCGAGGCGGATCTCTTGAACCTGCTGCGGACCGACGGTGCGGCCATCCTCGACGACATCCGAGTCAAGAAGGCCCTCTCCGAAGAGACCGAGAAGAAGCTGGTCACCTTCATCGACAAGTTCGCCAAGGGCTTCACTGCCTAAACTTTGAAGCTGGAAGGGAAGGCGCGGCCCGATGCCGAGCTGAAAGGACCTCAGAAATCGCATCGCCTCGGTCAAGGCGACGCGTAAAATCACCAAGGCGATGCAGATGGTCGCCGCGGCGAAGTTGCGTCGCGCGCAGGACGTGGCCACGGCCGCGCGTCCCTATGCCGAGCGCATGGAGCGGATGATCGCGAGCGTCGGCGCTCGCATCACCGACAAGGGCTCGGCGCCGCTGCTTGCGGGCACGGGGCGTGACCAGACGTACCTGATGATCGTCATGACCGGCGAGCGCGGCCTTGCCGGCGGTTTCAACACGAACATATCGAAGCTGGCGCGGCAGGATGCTCAGCGCCTGCTCGCCCAGGGCAAGACCGTGAAGATGATCATGGTCGGCCGCAAGGGTGCCGAGTCGCTGAAGCGCGAACTGGGCGCGAACTACATCGATCGCATCGACCTGCGCGCGGTGCGCCAGATTGCGTTCGCCAACGCCGACGAGATCGCGCAGAAGGTCTTGAAGCTGTTCGAGGCGGGCGAGTTCGACGTCGCCAAGCTCTACTTCTCGGAGTTCAAGTCGGTGATCAAGCAGGAGCCAGTGGCCCTGCAGCTGATCCCGGCGAAGATCCCGGAGGCGAAGGCCAAGGCCGCCGGGGCCGAGGCCATTCACGAGTACGAGCCGAGCGAGGAAGAAGTCCTCGGCGATCTCGTGACGCTCAACATCTCGACGCAGATCTTCCGCGGGCTTCTGGAGAACGTCGCCTCCTTCTACGGCGCGCAGATGAGCGCCATGGATTCGGCGACGCGGAATGCCGGCGAGATGATCAACAAGCTGACGCTGAAGTACAACCGCACGCGCCAGGCGATGATCACCAAAGAGCTCATCGAGATCATCTCGGGCGCGGACGCCCTTTAGTTTCGCGAGGCAGTCATGGCCTACAAGACGACAGCAACGACAAAAGGCGGCCGGGACGGCCGCGCCGTGCTCGAAGAGGGCAAGCTGGCGCTTGCCATGGCGCTGCCGAAGGATCTCGGCGGCTCCGGCGAAGGTCACAATCCGGAGCAGCTGTTCGCACTCGGCTGGTCGTCGTGCTTCGGCCAGGCGATCCTGCTGCTCGCCAAGAAGCACGGTCTCGACGGTCAGGCGGCCAAGGTCACGGTCGCCGTCACGCTCGACAAGGACGCAACAAGCTTCGCGCTGAAGGCCGACATCACGCTGTCGCTTCCCGGCGCCGAAAAAGACAAGCTCGAGGCGCTCATCAAGGATGCGCACGAGATCTGCCCGTACTCGAAGGCGACGCGCGGAAACATTCCCGTGACGCTGTCAGTCGCCTAATAGCTTTTTGTTGGAGACGCACATGGCAAACTCAGTTGGTCGCATCCGCCAGGTCACGGGCGCCGTCGTTGACGTGCAGTTCGATGGCGACCTGCCGGCAATCTTGAACGCGCTCGAGACCACGAACCAGGGCTCGCGCCTCGTGCTCGAAGTTGCACAGCATCTCGGCGAGAACACCGTGCGCACGATTGCCATGGACTCGACCGAAGGCTTGGTTCGCGGCCAGGAAGTGCGCGACACAGGGTCTCCGATCAAGGTTCCGGTCGGCGACGCTACGCTCGGCCGCATCATGAACGTCATCGGTGAGCCGGTGGACGAGGCAGGCCCCATCAACGGTGCGGCCCAGTATCCCATCCACGCACAGGCGCCGGCCTTCCAGGACCAGGCGACGGAAGCGCAGATTCTCGTCACGGGCATCAAGGTCGTCGACCTGCTCGCGCCGTACGCCAAGGGCGGCAAGATCGGCCTGTTCGGCGGCGCCGGCGTCGGCAAGACCGTGCTCATCATGGAATTGATCAACAACGTCGCCAAAGCGCACGGCGGCTACTCGGTGTTCGCCGGTGTCGGCGAGCGTACGCGTGAGGGCAACGACCTCTATCACGAGATGATCGAGTCGAAGGTCAACCTCGACCCGAAGAAGAACAACGGCTCGACCGCCGGCTCCAAGTGCGCGCTGGTGTATGGCCAGATGAACGAGCCGCCGGGCGCTCGCGCTCGCGTCGCTTTGTCGGGTCTGACGGTGGCCGAGTACTTCCGCGACCAGGGTCAGGACGTGCTGTTCTTCGTCGACAACATCTTCCGCTTCACGCAGGCGGGCTCTGAAGTGTCGGCACTGCTCGGCCGTATTCCTTCGGCCGTCGGTTATCAGCCGACTCTCGCCACGGACATGGGCGCCCTGCAGGAGCGCATCACGACGACGAACAAGGGTTCGATCACCTCGGTGCAGGCCATCTACGTGCCCGCCGACGACTTGACCGACCCTGCTCCGGCGACGTCGTTCGCCCATCTTGACGCGACGACGGTGCTTTCGCGCTCGATCGCTGAAAAGGGCATCTATCCGGCAGTCGACCCGCTCGACTCGACGTCGCGCATGCTGTCGCCACTGGTTGTTGGCGAGGAGCACTACGCGGTGGCTCGTCAAGTGCAGTCGATCCTGCAGCGCTACAAGTCTCTGCAGGACATCATCGCCATTCTCGGCATGGACGAGCTTTCCGAGGATGACAAGCTGACGGTGGCACGCGCACGCAAGATCGAGCGCTTCCTGTCGCAGCCGTTCCACGTCGCCGAGATCTTCACGGGTTCGCCTGGCAAGCTCGTGTCGCTCGCCGACACGATCAAGGGCTTCAAGGGCCTCTGCAACGGCGAGTACGACCACCTGCCCGAGCAGGCGTTCTACATGGTCGGCAATATCGAGGAAGCCAAGGCCAAGGCGGAGAAGCTCGCCGAAGCCGCCTGATCTAATCACTGAATCGGGCCGTTCGGCCCCCGCGAAAAGGACTTGGTTCATGGCCGCCGACGCGCCGACTGCAGGAATCGAGTTCGGCACCTGCTGTGCCGAACTGAAGGATGCAATGAGCGGGGAAGAGTTCGAGCCGCTCATCACGGTCGGTGAAGACAGCGTTCTCTACATGTCGGTCGGACTGATCGACCTCGAGGACGAGGAGCCGGGCATGGTCGACCACCCGCTGTTCTTCTGCCCGTTCTGCGGGACGAAACTGCAGAGCGTCGAGGACGTGCGCAGCAAGGCCGGCGAGAACGGCGTCGACGAGGATTGATTGAACGATGGTTGCTGCGACATTCAATTTCGAGCTGGTGACGCCTGAGCGTCTGGTGCTGTCGGGCGAGGCGAGCCAAGTCGTCGTTCCGGGTGCCGAGGGCGACTTCGGCGTGCTCGCCGGCCACTCGCCGTTCATCTCGACGCTGCGGCCGGGGATCCTCGACGCGACGCTGCCACAAGGGCGGCGGCAGTTCCTGGTGAAGAAGGGCGTGGCGGAGGCTGACCCGGCGCGCCTGACGGTGCTGGCGCAGAGCGCGGTGCCGCTGGAAGAACTCGCCGGCGAGCGTATGGCCGCCGAACTGAGGCTGGCGGAGACGCAGGTCGCCGAAGCGAAAGATGACCATTCGCGCATGGTCGCGGAGTCGCTGCTCGACGTTCTGAAGCGGCTGCAGCTTAAGAGCTAGTTTTATTGACACCAGCTGAGAGAAGCTTGTTGTGCGGCGACCGCCGCGCAAGCTGAAGGCCGCGCCACTAGGCGCGAGCGCCCTTGGCGCCATGCCGCTTCGCGGCCAAGAGATATCGAAAATTCCTCGTGGTGCTAGCTGCCGGCGCTCGCCGGGCGCCCTTGGCGCCGTGCCGC
>CALRVN010000247.1:0-6162 GCA_943371625.1 Hyphomicrobium sp. CS1GBMeth3 | reverse complement strand
TCTCGCGCTCCGGCACCAGAGTGCCGAAATCGAATGACAGCAGATCCTTGGCTTTTCCGAACGGGTTGGCCGCGTCGTTGTTTGTCTCCGCGCCCCCGGGCAGGGACGAGGCTTTTTCCGACGGCAGATTGCGGGCTTCGCCGAAATTTCTGGTTTCGGCCCGTGCCGCCGACATCTCCGTCAGCGCATCGAGGTTGCTGCGCGGCCCCTTCTCGATGGCATTGGCAATCTCTTGCTGCAGCGACTTGCGCTGGTCGGATAGCGTGGTCGCCACCTTCAGCGCGTCGGCAAGACTATTGAAGCTAGCGGCGCCTGCCGCCGGCGTGCCGGCCCGCAAGGGATTGACGCCTGCACCGTTCGCGCGCCCGATGGGGTCCACCACCACTGGGCCGCGTGCGCTTGTTTCCGCGAACAGCGCCCGCCCCATCGGGTCCGGCAGCGGACTGGGGCCGGGCTTGTCGTCGGTGATCATCTTGCGAATGGAGGAGAGAATTTCCTCCATGGTGGGCTCAGAAGCCATCTGCGGTCTACCCATGAGGTGCAGTCCCTCCTACACGCGCAACGGCGCCACCGCCTGCGGCGCTCGGAAGCTTCCCCGGTCGTACAACGGCAGTGCCCACCCATCAATAAGGCTACACAACCATGCGCTGTCGAAGGATGGCCACCCAACCGCGGGGCCGCGAAAGCCCCCCTCCGACGGCGAGCATGCCGCCACGCCATGCGCGACAGCTAATCGGCATCCTTGGCAGCTCTGTGGCGCTGCCGTCGGCCGCGCCTATTTTTTGAGGGATTTCTTAGACGGGGCCTTACTTCACGGGCTCCCAGCCCTGATCGGCAGCCTCGGGTGCGGCCTCGAACGTCTCGGTGCGGCCATCGCCGTAGGTGATGCTTAGGCCGATCCACTTCCGCCGCACTTCGGTGTAGTGGACGTTCGGATCGTAGACGTAGGCCGCAGCCCCGATCCAAGCGGCATCCAGGCGCCCCATAGCCGCCAGCACGCTATACGCGGCGACGACGAGGTTGCGGCGCGTGGTCTCCAGATCGACCTGCGAGTTCAGGTACTCGAGCTCAGCGTTGAGCACGTCGAGCAGCGTCCGCTGGCCGACCTTCTCTTCTTCGCGCACGCCTTGCAGAGCCACTTTGTTCGATTCAACCGACACGCGGTCCGATTCCAGCTGCGCGCGAGCGGCTTCCAGCTGCGACCAAGCGGCTACGAGGTTCTGTGTCTGCTCCGTGCGCACCTGCTCGATCTGCTGCAGGACGCCAAGGTGGTTCTGCTTCGCCTGACGCACGCGGGCATAGACATCGCCCGCCTCGTAGATCGGGATGATCGCCCGGCCGACGAGCGAGGTCGTCTCCGATTCATCGTTCAGCTTCGAGCTGCCGAACCTGTCATTGTAGCTGGCCTCGAGCTGAACCGTCGGCAGCAGCTCACCGCGGATGCGCTCAACCGTATATTTGGCTGCCTGCTCGCGGAAAAGCGACGCCACGACAAGCGGATCTTCGTTGTTGCTGACACCGACCGCTTCCTGCAACTGCTTGGGCAGCAAGCTCTCCGGCGGTCCGGGCCAAGCGAGACCTTCGGGCGGATGACCAATCACCTGCTGGTAGCTGCCGCGGCTGGTGCGCAAGTTCGCGCGTGCTGCATCGAGGCGCGATACGGCATCGGCGCGCCGTGCCTCTGCCTGGGCGACGTCCGTCCGCGTGACCTCGCCAACAGCAAACCGGTCCTGCGCGGCTTTCAGCTCGCGCGACAGCACGTTGACGTTGTTTTCGTTGAGGCGCACCAGCTCCTGGTCCCGGACGACGTCCATGTACGCCGTCACCGCCTGCAGGAGCACCACGCGCTCGACATCGCGCAGCACTTCGCGCTCTGAACGTACGTTCGCTTCCGCCTCGTTGACGGCGTTGTAGGTGCGAAAACCGCTGAACAGCGGTTGCACGGCTTCGACGCCATACCCTCTCGGCTTGGTCACGCCGTCGAGCAGGTTCGAGGGACGCTGGTCGTTCCGCTCGATGCCGATGTCCGCGTTGCCGGTCACTGTCGGACGGTAGCCCGACATCGCACGCGCCACGTCCTCGTCCGAGGCCCGCTGGAACGCGCGCTGCGCGTCGAGCCTCGGGTTGTATCCATAAGCGGCCGACAGAGCGTCCCGCAGGGACTCGGCCGACGCCGGCGCGGCAACCGCGCAGGCGAGCACCGCGCAGAGCGCGATCAGTCCAGGCGCATGCAACGCACCCGGCGAACGGTACGAGCGGTGTCGCGACCCCATGCTCAAATTGCCAGCCTGTTGATGTTGACGCGTATTCTTGATGGCCGTGCGCATTACTTCCCCTCAGCCACACCCACGCGAGCTTCCCCGAGCCCTTGTCTACGATTCGTAGGCGCAGCCAGACTCTGGGGTTTGGCCGCGGGTTTGTGTAGTGGCGGGGGACAGTTGGTGGAAAAGGCCTGGGAAAGCGTGGCTGCAATCCCACACTATCTCGCGGCACGCTGCCGCATCGCAGCGTCCCAACCTACCGGAATCCCGGACGATTGATGAACTTGTCTGCCGGCGGAGCATCTGCCGGAGAACGTGAGTCCCACGGTTACAAAACGAACGCTGGCGCCGCTGTAAATCCAGGTAGTGCGGGAGCGGTGGCGTCGAACGCGACGCGCGAATCAATTGAGCGTCCGAGTCGCCGCCAGATCGTAGCTTTTCCGATGCCGTCATCGTTGATGATGGCGACGAGCCGTCCGCCATCCTTCAACTGATCCAGCAGCTCACCGGGTGCGGCGCTGACCGAACCCTGCACGATGATCGCGTCGTAGGGAGATTTTCCCGGCCACCCGGCTGGCAGCGCTCCCGTCACCACCGCCACATTCGCGAAGTCCGCCAAGTTCTTGCGCGCTGCCGCGACGAGCGGTGCATCGCTTTCCAGGGCGACCACCGTGCGCGCGACGCTGCCCAGAATTGCCGCCGAATATCCCGTGCCACAGCCAACGTCGAGTACGTGGTCCTGATCGCCGATGTCGGCCAGCTGAAGCAGCTTGGCCGCGACCCGCGGCGCCAGCAGCCATCGCCGCTCAGCGCCGACCGCCGTCACCGGTATCGCCTCGTCCATATACGCGATCGCCGCCAGCGCCGGCGGAACGAACCGCTCACGAGGTAGAGACCGCATGGCGCGCACGATGCGCTGGTCGGTGACATCGCTGGGAAGCACCTGGCTCTCGACCATGTTCGTGCGTTGTTCGGCGGCGTCTACCATAGTCCCCTCTCGGCCTCGGATGTGCGGTGCAGCACACCTTACCCGAGCCCCACGCAAAGCGCGACGGGGCGCACCGTCTCTGGCCGTTCCCAGCCACGTCTCAGAACCGGTGTCTCGGACTTGTCACGGGCGCACTTTGCACGCCCCGATCCATATGTTACACGGCGCACTCACTTTTAGCTTCGGCGACGCCGGGCTGAATGGCCACGTGGCGGAGTGGTGACGCAACGGACTGCAAATCCGTGCACCCCGGTTCGATTCCGGGCGTGGCCTCCAATAGTTCGACCTCCCCAAAAGAACACGAGGCGAACGGCGCGCCGTTCGCGCCGGAAGAGTTGGGACAAAAATTGGGACAGTTGGCCGGCTTGTCGCCCGACCCGTGCTTCCGCCAACTGCCATCTCCACGGTTGTTCTCGTCGCGGCACGGCGGCAAGAATCTGCTCAGACACCGTCTTTGCCATCGCCACTCGCAATCCTCCGCTCGAGGTTTTGCCATGGTCGACACGCATCGCGCATAATGCAGCCGAGAGAGACCGACTTCTGCGGAATCGCGGCCCGCTATTCTTGATAGGAGTTGAGCGCGTCGGCCGATCCGGGCCGACTGCAAGGCTCCCCTCGGTCGGTCAAGTGTACGGTGGCGGGATGGAGCGGCAAAGGCGGCTACCATGGGGATCGGGACCAGCCGCGGGTCAGGCCGAAAGGTGCGACGACCCAACCCGACGTCGGCATCGACGTGAACGATATCGCGCACCGAGCGTGGAGGTGATGCTGCCACCCACGCGCCGATTGCGACGGCTCGTCTCGAGGTTTGAGACCCTGTGCTCGGCGGCCCAACCTCTTGGATCAGCTCAGGCCGGTCCGATAGGTTGGGCAACCTATGCCTAAAGCTCGGGTCTGAACTCAGGTTTGAGCACGAGTGATCCTATACGACTTCTGTAGACGTCCTTCCCCGCGCGCGAAGCGGGTTCGCTGGATCAGTTTTCGAACAGTTGTCGCATTCCGCACGGACCATTTTGAGCACTGGCTATTTTTATGGGTGCATGACATTCGGCGTGCCTGCCGAGGCCTGAGCCGATTCGTAGCTCCCCCTTCGACATCACTGACCGTCAGGTGCTCCGACTTCGTCGCGGATGAACACTTCGCCTACGTTCCTAGATACCGACGTCGTGAGCTGCTGGATGATGCCCCCTGCAGACTGCGAATATGGCTGCGACGACGTACAGCGTGCCCAAGGCGGACCACGGAGATAGAAGACCGCTACCTCACCTACATCTGCAGCCGATGCGCTTGCCCAGAACTCGACGCGTCAGCGCCGCGTCAGTCTCGCCGCCGCAGTTGAAACAAACCGACGTCCAGGGCGCCGCATTCAAAGCCCACTTCGCAATAGACGAGATAATAGTTCCATAGCCGACGGAAGCGCTCGTCGAACCCCAACGCGGCGATGGATGGCCAGGCCGCGTTGAAGCGCTGCCGCCAATCTGCGAGCGTGCGCGCATAACTCGGCGCAAACATCTCCGTCGCGGTCGTCACTAAGCCGGCGCGCTTCGCCTCGGCACGCACGATAGCCGCGGTGGGTAGGGCGCCACCGGGAAAAATATGTGTCTGGATGAAGTCGGCGCGCTGCCGATAGCTGGCATAGCGTTCCGGGGCAATGCATATGACCTGCAGCGCCGCCACCCCGCCCGGAGCTAAAACCTCTCTAAGCTTGGCGAAATACTGCGGCCAGTAGGCTTCGCCGACGGCCTCGAGCATCTCTATACTCACCACACGGTCAAATGTGCCAGCGACTTCGCGATAGTCTTGCAGCCCGATGTCCGCGCGTTCGCCGAGCCCGGCGCGCTGCAGTCGTGCGCTCGTGTAGTCGCGCTGCGGCGCCGACAATGTCAACCCGGTGACATGGCAGTCGTGCGAACCGGCGAGACGCTCCGCCAGTGCACCCCATCCGCAACCAATCTCCAGCACGCGTTCACCGCCCCGCAGATCGAGCAAGCTGCACACGCGATCGAGCTTCGCCGTCTGCGCCCATTCGAGCGAGCAATCTTCAGCGGTGTAAAGACCGGAAGAATAGCTCATGCCGCTGTCGAGCCATTGCGAATAAAAGTCATTGCCGAGATCGTAGTGCGCGGCAATGTTGCGGCGACTGTTGGAGAGTGAATTATAGCGCAGCATGTGCTTCAGCTGACGCAGGATACGGGCCGCAGATTTGCCCGCCATCGCCTGCTCCAAGGCAACTTCGTTGTCGCTGCCCCAAGCCAGAACGCTTTTCAGATCCGCGGTCGTCCAATCACCGGCGCGATAGGCCTCGGCAAAGCCAATGTCGCCGCCCATCAACAGTCGCAGGAAGGCGCGCCAGCGCCGAACCTCGAGGTCAGCGCGCACCCCGCCACTACCCGCCAGATTGAACTCTGCAGCTCCAGGAAGCTTTACGGCGAGATGACCGACGTTGCAGTCGCCGAACAAAGCCCGCAGTGCGCTCTCGCGCAATCCGGCGCGGTGCACCGGGATCGCCTGACCGGCAGGAGAGGTCGCATGCATCGGCTTACGCATGGATGTCTTCGGCTCTTTCTTGAGTATGGCTGATGCGGGACGGACAACCGGAACGGGGATGCGGGTAGACGCGCAGCCGCTTGCCCAGCAAGCGCAGGGCTTCCCAGTGAATGGCGCCGATGACCTTGAATGTGACAAGGCGATGCGTGACGAGCAGCCAAAGCAGCTGTCGGTCGCTCAATTCGCGACGCCGCGCGCTGAGCGATGCGTTGATCAACGTCCCGCTGGCATCGGCGCCTGCAATGCCTATCGTCAGTGTCTCAGTTGGCACGGTGACACGGAAATCGTAGCGCATGTCCATGCCCATGAAGGGCGAGACGTGCAACCGCTTGGCGGTCGTCTGCCGAATGGTACGGTCCCCGCCCG
>CALRVN010000246.1:0-6164 GCA_943371625.1 Hyphomicrobium sp. CS1GBMeth3 | reverse complement strand
TGCCGACGATCGCCTCGATGGCCTACAAGTATTCCATCGGCCAGCCGTTCATCTATCCGCGCAACGACCTCGATTTCACGACCAACTTCCTGCAGATGTGCTTCGCTATTCCCAGCGAGCCATATGTTGCGAATCCGGTGCTGACGCGCGCGCTTGACCGCATCTTCATCCTGCATGCCGATCACGAGCAGAACGCGTCGACCTCGACGGTGCGGCTAGCCGGCTCGTCGGGAGCGAACCCGTTTGCCTGCATCGCGGCGGGTATCGCGTGCCTGTGGGGTCCCGCACACGGCGGCGCCAATGAAGCTGCACTCAACATGCTGAGCGAGATCGGCACCGTCGACCGCATCCCGGAATACATCGCCAAGGCCAAGGACAAGAATTCGGGCTTCCGCCTGATGGGCTTCGGTCACCGCGTCTACAAGAACTACGATCCGCGCGCCAAGGTGATGCAGAAAACCTGCCACGAGGTACTCGACGCGCTCGGGCTGCGCGAGGATCCCTTGCTGAAGGTCGCTATGGAGTTGGAGCGCATCGCCCTGCAGGACGACTACTTCATCGAAAAAAAGCTCTATCCCAATATCGACTTCTACTCTGGCATCACGCTGCGGGCGCTCGGCTTCCCCGTCTCGATGTTCACGGTGCTGTTCGCAATCGCGCGCACGGTGGGCTGGATTTCGCAGTGGCGGGAAATGATCGAGGATCCCGAGCAGCGCATCGGGCGCCCGCGTCAGCTTTATATGGGCCCCGATGAGCGGAACTACGCGCCGCTTGCGGACCGGTGATGACATTGGCCGCGCGCCCCGCCCGATCATCCAAGGAGGATGATGTGTCCGGCACGATCGGAACACCTCAGATCATTGCCGCCCTCGAAATCACCTCGTCCAATAAGGAGGGATTGCAGTTTCTCACAGCGCTCACCGAGGCAATCCTCCGATCACCGCAACTGGTGACACTCGAACTTCTGCAAGCGCTCTACATCTTCACAACCCGAAAATCCTATCAACCCGCACGCGCCCGAGCTGCTAAAGCGTTGGCGGCGGCGCTATCCGTCGGCCGGTCTGACGATGCCAAAACTTTCGTTGCGGACATCCTCGCCTCGGAAGTCGGCACGAAAAACGAATCCGCTGACCGCCTGTCGGACTTCGCCCGCCGCAAGGCTTTCATTTGCGTCCTTGCGATCGCGGACCGCGACCCCGCTCCGCTCGCCCGGCCTGCACTCGCTGCAAGCCTCATCAGCTTCGCGTCCGACTTCGAGCCGCAACGGCACTTCGTCTATCGCGCCTTGAAGACGATCATTGCGTGCCACCCATCACTGGCGGCGGTGGTCAGCCACGAACGCGATCGGCAGCTCGGGCGGCGAACCGCTGCCAATTTTGCGTTCTTTGACCGGCTGACCAAAATCGCCACCGACAATCCTGATGGCAGGGGTGCGCGCGCCCACGCTTTGCTGAATCTGACGGCGGAGCTGACGCGCCTCACCGCGCCGTAAACCGGCGCTCCGCGCAATCAACGGCAGCACGAGGGCACTGGAGAGAACCCCCAGTGCCCCTGCGTAGCTAGTCCCAGCTCAGCGCGCCGCCGTTCTGGTATTCGATGACGCGCGTCTCAAAGAAGTTCTTCTCCTTCTTGAGATCCATCGCCTCCGACATCCACGGGAATGGGTTTTCCGTCTCGGCGAACACCGGCTTGAGGCCGAGCTGCGCGCAGCGCCGGTTGGCGATGAAGTGCATGTATTGCTCGCAGAGCTTGGCGTTGAGACCGAGCACGCCGGTCGGCATCGTGTCACGGCCGTACGACGCCTCGAGCTCGGCCGCATTGCGCAGCATCTCCCGAACCTCTTCCTGGAACGCCGCCGACCAGATGTGTGGGTTCTCGACCTTGATCTGATTGATCACGTCGATGCCGAAGTTCATGTGGATGCTCTCATCACGCAGGATGTACTGATACTGCTCGGCGATCCCGACCATCTTGTTGCGCCGGCCAAGCGACAGGATCTGCGCAAAGCCGGTGTAGAACCACATCCCCTCGAACACGACGTAGAAGGCGATGAGGTCGCGCACGAACGCCTGGTCGGCCTCGTGCGTGCCGGTCTTGAAGCTCGGATCGTCGAGGTGCTGCGTATAGGCCAGCGCCCACGCCGCCTTGTCGGTGATCGACGGCACCTCGCGGTACATGTTGAACAACTCGCCCTCGTCGAGGCCGAGGCTTTCGACGATGTACTGGAAGGTGTGCGTGTGCACCGCCTCCTCGAACGCCTGCCGCAGCAGATACTGACGGCATTCCGGATTTGTGAGGTGGCGATAGATCGCGAGCACGATGTTGTTGGCAACGAGGCTCTCCGAGGCCGCGAAGAACCCCAGATTGCGCTTCACCATGCGCCGCTCGTCCTCCGTCAGACCGTCGCGCGACTTCCACAGCGCGATGTCAGCCTGCATGGACACTTCCGTTGGCATCCAATGGTTGTTGCAGCCGGACAGATACTTCTCCCACGCCCAGGAATACTTCAGCGGTAGAAGCTGATTCACGTCGGCGCGAGCGTTGATCATCGCCTTGTCGTCGACACGCACGCGGCCGGCGTGGCGGTCGATCGAGCCAAGCCCACTGCCGGCTTCCGGATCGGACGGAATAATGCCGGCACGCGCTTGAGGCACATGGTGAGACGTTGCGGCTGGCTCAGACCAGTCGAGCATTTGATTTCTCCGAGTATGTAGGTTGCTTACTGGCAGGCTTCGCAGGTGGGATCGTCAATGGAGCAGGCCTTGCCGGCCATCGCCTCGGCACTGGTTGGCGCCGACAGCATGCCTCCGCCATTGGAGACCGCGTTGAGCTTGCCGTCGGTGCCCTTCAACGTCGACTTCTCGACGTGCGTCGCCGATTGCGAGCGCAGGTAGTACGTCGTCTTCAATCCGCGTTCCCAAGCCAGCCGGTACAGCGCATCGAGCGTCCTGCCATTTGGCGCGGCGATGTAGAGGTTGAGCGACTGCGCCTGATCGATCCACTTTTGCCGCCGCGACCCGGCTTCGACGAGCCAATGCGCGTCGATCTCGAATGCGGTGGCATAAAGCGCCTTGAGATCGTCGGGGACGCGATCGATAGCGCCGAGCGAGCCGTCGAAGTACTTGAGGTCGGAGATCATCACCTCATCCCACAACCCGCGCGCCTTGAGATCGGCGACAAGGAATGGATTCACCACCGTGAAGTCCCCCGACATGTTGGCTTTGACGTAGAGATTGCGGAACGCCGGCTCGATCGATTGCGCTACGCCGCAGATGTTGGAGATCGTCGCCGTGGGCGCGATCGCCATCACATTCGAGTTGCGCATCCCGCTCGTCTGAACACGTTCGCGCAGGCCGTCCCAATCGAGCGTTACCGACGCATCCATGCGCAGGTATTCGCCGCGCGCATCGGCCAGCAGTGCGATGGAATCGATCGGAAGGATACCGCGGCTCCACAACGATCCCTCGAACGAGGCATAGCGGCCGCGCTCTTCGGCGAGATCAACCGAGGCCGAAATCGTCTCGTAGCTGATCGCCTCCATGCTGGCATCGGCGAAGGCCACCGCCTCGGCCGACGCGACCGGAATGCGCAGCATGTGCAGCGCGTCCTGGTAACCCATGAGGCCGAGGCCAACGGGACGATGCCGCAGGTTGGACCGCCGCGCTTCGGTGATCGTGTAAAAGTTAATGTCGATCACGTTGTCGAGCATCCGCATCGCAGTTTTCACGGTACGGGCGAGGTGGTGGCGGTCGAGGCCCTTCTCTGTTACGTGCGCCGCCAGATTGACGGAGCCGAGGTTGCACACCGCTACCTCATTATCCGAGGTGTTCAGCGTGATCTCGGTGCACAGGTTCGAGGAGTGCACCACACCGCAATGCTGCTGCGGCGAGCGGATGTTGCACGGGTCCTTGAACGTCACCCATGGATGCCCGGTCTCGAACAGCATAGTCAGCATGCGCCGCCACAAGTCTACGGCACGCACGCGCCGCGCCACCTTTAGCTCCATGCGCTCTGCCATCTGCTCGTAATGGCGATAGCGCTCGGCGAACGCCGCACCGTAGAGGTCGTGCAGGTCCGGGACCTCGTCGGGCGAGAAAAGCGTCCACTGCCCGTCCTCGGCAACGCGCTGCATGAACAGATCCGGCACCAGTTGGCCGTGTTCATGTCGTGCGTGCGGCGGCGGTCATCGCCGGTGTTCTTGCGCAGGTCGAGGTATTCCTCGATGTCGATGTGCCACGTCTCGAGGTAGGCACACACGGCGCCCTTGCGCTTGCCTCCCTGGTTTACCGCGATGGCCGTGTCGTTGGCCACCTTCAGGAACGGCACGATGCCCTGGCTCTCGCCGTTGGTGCCCTTGATATGCGCGCCCAGCCCGCGCACGCGCGTCCAGTCGTTGCCGAGGCCGCCCGAGTATTTCGCCAGCAGGGCGTTGTCCTTCACCGACTTGAAGATGCCGTCGAGGTCGTCCGGCACCGTCGTCAGGAAGCAGGACGACAGCTGCGGCCGCGGCGTTCCCGAGTTGAACAGCGTCGGCGTCGAGCACATGAAGTCGAACGACGATATGAGATCATAGAACTCGATGGCTTTCGCCTCACGGTCGATCTCGCGCACCGCAAGTCCCATGGCAACGCGCATGAAGAACGCCTGCGGCAGCTCGAAGCGTATGCCACGCGTCTGCATGAAATAGCGGTCGTAGAGCGTCTGTAGGCCGAGGAACTGGAATTTCAGGTCGCGCTCGGCCCGCAGAGACTTCGCAATGCGTTGCAAATCAAAGCGCGCCAGCTCGGGATCGAGCAGCCCGACCTCGATGCCCTTCGAAATGTAGGCCGGGAAATACTCGGCGTAGCGCGTCCCCATCTCCGCCTGGCTCGCCTGCGCATGTATACCCTCGACGAACGACAGAGCTTCCTGGCGCAGCTTGTCCAGCAGCCGTGCGCTCACGAAGGTATAGTTCGGCTCGGTCTCGATCAGCGTGCGCGCAGCAAGGATGGGCGCCAGCATCAGCTCGCTTGCGCTAATGCCGTCGTAAATGTTGCGGTAGGTCTCGGTCAGGATTGGTTCGGGCGACACGTCGCCGAGCCCTGCGCATGCCTCGGCAACGATGAGGTTGAGCCGCCTCTCGTCCAGCGGGGCCATCGAGCCATCGGGCGCACGCACGGTGATCTTCGGCGCAGCAACAGTTACGGCGACGGCCTTCGCCTCGGCACGCTCTTGCGCGCGTTTGGCGCGATAGAGAACGTAGGCCCGCGCAACCTTATGGTGCTCGCCGCGCATCAGCGCGAGCTCGACCTGATCCTGCACCTCCTCGATGTGGAACGTGCGGCTGCGCTCCTGACGGCGCGTGAGCCCCGCAACGATCTGCTCGGTCAACTGTTCGACGATTTCGTGCACGCGCCGCGACGCGGCAGCGCGGTTGCCTTCGACGGCCAGAAACGCCTTGGTCAGCGCAACGGTGATCTTGGTCTGATCGAAAGCCGTGACGGCGCCATTGCGCCGAATGACCTGATACGGCTGCACGGCTGCAGCCTTCGGCGCCTCGCCAACCGGCGAGTAATCAGCGCCGGAACGACGTGTTTCGATTGTGATGGACATCGGCAAACCCCTATCGATAAGGGGGCTTGGGCCGAATGGGGACGCGCATTCAGGTACCCGCGCGGAAGCGGGCAGCACCAAATACCACCCACCGGGACACCCCGCCCGAGGACGTGCAAACTGTGTCTGGGCAGGTCTCCGGGCTGGCGAGTCGTCACTCCTGTCTGGCCTTCCCGGTTTGCACCAGTGACCGTTATCGACAGAAGCTCGTCGCTTACCGTTGCGGGGGCAGCCCCGGGATCGCGTCACTCTTGCGAGATCGGCTCACCGGGTTCCCTCTTAGCGCCGGACAGCGACGTCCGGCGACCCATGACACTTGCGATATGGAGCTGACTCGTCACGAGCCGCAAGATGTGGGGTCGACATTCTCCGCTGGGCACTAGCTGTGCACACGTTGCCAAGCTTGGTTGAGGCTACACTTGTTGCGTGTTCGCATCCAAGATTGTTGCAACCTGCTGAGCATTCAGAAACAAAATGCCGTCCTCGTCCGCTACGACGTAGTCACCGTTTCCAACCTGTGCACCGGCGAGATTGATTGCGATGTTCGCCGTGCCCTCGCCCCGGCGCGTCGA
>CALRVN010000245.1:0-6187 GCA_943371625.1 Hyphomicrobium sp. CS1GBMeth3 | reverse complement strand
GACCATGCGCTCGCGCCGCTTGGCAAGCTTGGCGTTGCTGGCCTGCACTTCGACCATCATGCCGCGGTAGATGCGGCCGAGCCGGATCATGACGAGGGTGGACAACAGGTTCAGGGTGATGCGCTGGGCGGTGCCCGCATTCATGCGGGTCGAGCCTGCGATCGGCTCCGGCCCGGTGGCAAGCAGAATTGGGCATTCTGCGCTGGTCAGAAGCGGCGTGCCGGCGTTGTTTGCAATGCCGACCGTCAAGGCGCCCCGCTTGGCGGCTTCGCGCAGGCATGCGACCGTGAATGGTGTGGTGCCGCTGGCGGCTACGGCAATCAAGACATCGGATGGACCGATGTCGTGCTCGGAAATGGTCTCGGTGGCGCGCGCGACATCGTCCTCGGCGCCTTCGATGGCCTGGGTCATCGCGGCGTCTCCGCCCGCGAGAAGCAGCAACAGGCGCTCCGGTGGCCAACTGAACGTCGGCATCAGCTCAGCGCCATCTTGAACAGCGAGCCTTCCGGACGTGCCTGCACCTGCGTAGACGAGGCGACCTTCATTGCGCAGTCGCTTCTCGATGGCGAGAGCGGCCTGCTCTATCGCCGGACGCGCAGCCCTGACGGCGGCGACGGAGGCGAGCTGGCCTTCGATCATCGCATCGAGGATATCGCCCGGTTGCCAAAGGTCGATATCGGCGTAGCGCGGACTTAACTCTTCCGTATTCATGCGGGAAGCGTGAACTCTCGGCGGCTTCGACCATTCTTATATAGTGGCGCAACCCTGATAGCGTAGATGCTGGGACGCGTGCATCCAATGGCCCGAACGGCGTTACTTCTTGGTGTCGACGGCGGCGGAACCGGCTGTCGCGCCCGGCTGACGGACGCGGACGGGGATCTTCTTGGCGAAGGTAACGGTGGTCCGGCCAACATCCGCTTCGGCATAAAAGAGACCTTTGCCGCGGTGTTGCATGCTACGGACGACTGCCTTGAGCAGGCTGGACTATCGCTACAGGACACAGAGATCATCGCATGCCTCGCCCTGGCGGGTGCGAGCGAGCCCACGAACCTTGCTGCGGCGCGTACATACAACCTGCCGTTCGCGCATACGCTCCTCACCACGGACGCGCACGCTGCCTGCATTGGCGCACACGGCGGCAAGAGCGGCGGGATCATCGTGGTGGGAACAGGGAGTGTCGGCTGGGGGATCGTCGGCGGGCGCGAGCACCGGGTCGGCGGCTGGGGATTTCCCGTCTCGGACGAGGGGAGCGGCGCCTGGCTCGGGTGCGAACTCGCGCGCCGGGTGCTCTGGGCCTATGACGGCCGCATTGCTTGGACCAATCTGACCAAAAAGGTTCTCGAGCGCTTCGCCGGAGACCCGCACGAAATCGTGCGGTGGATGGGGCAGGCGCGGCCCCGGGATTTTGCGACACTGGCACCTTTCGTGATCGATTATGCTCAGCGTGGTGATGTCGTGGCGCGCGAGTTGATGCAGGCGGCAGCTTATCATCTCGACGTAATGGCGGAGCGACTGGCGGCGCTGGCTGTTCCACGCTTGGCCCTCTCAGGCGGCTTAGCGAATAGCATTGAGCCATGCTTGGCGCCCGCAACGCGCGAGCTGTTGGTGGCGCCGCAGGGCGATGCGCTCAGTGGTGCGCTACTGCTGGCGCGCCACGAAGCCGAGGTGTTGTCCCTCTCGCAACCCATAGCGAGGCGCAGTTGAAACTGGTTGCTCCAGAGATGAACAGCGCCAAAGCGAAGATGGCGGACGAGATCGCCGAGGCACCGATGGTCGTCCTGCGGCAGGAGGAGAGCTTGGCTCGGCCGCTCGCGGATCTGGTGGCGCGGCTGAAACGTAATCCGCCGCGCGTGGTGATGACTTGCGCGCGTGGAAGCTCTGCGCACGCGGCCGCATTCGGAAAGCATCTCATCGAGCGCTACATCGGCATTCCGGTGGCGCCGGCGGCGCCGAGCATTTCAAGCATCTATGGCGGGCAACTCAATCTCGAGGGCCAGCTCGTACTGGCGATCTCGCAGTCGGGGCGCAGTGAAGACATCCTCGCGATGACGCGAAGCGCGAAGCGATCGGGAGCGTTGACAGTCGCGGTGACGAATGCGGAAGATTCACCGCTCGCCCATTCGTGCGACATCGTGCTTCCGATCTGCGCGGGACCGGAGTTGAGCGTCGCTGCGACCAAGACCTTCATCGGCACTGTGACCGCGCTGGCGCGCCTTGCCGCGTTGTGGTCGGGCAACGACTACATGGAGCGGGCGATCGCGCGGCTGCCGGAGCGGCTTGCGTTCGCCGCAGCGCTCGACTGGAGTGCGCTCGTACCGACGCTCACCGACGCACCTAGCCTCGTCGTCATTGGACGGGGATCGACCCTCGCGGTTGCGCGCGAGGCGGCGCTGAAGCTCAAGGAAACGTCGAACCGGCACGCGGAAGCATTCAGCGGCGCCGAGTTCATGCATGGCCCGGTGTCTCTGGTGTCGCGCCGCTATCCAATCTTGATGTTGATGCCGACTGACGAAGCTGCGCCAGGGATGGGGGAGCTTGCCGGTGACCTGCGTCACCTGGGTTCGGCATTGTTCGTGGCCGAGAGTGGTCCTGCAGCGCCGGGCCGGCTGCCGACGCTGGCGCCCGATCAGCCCGAGGCTGATGCAATCTGTTTGATCCAGAGCGTCTATGCGATGGCGGTACAGCTGGCGCAGAAGCTGAACGTCGATGTCGACCGGCCGCGTCACCTTAGGAAAGTCACCAGCACGCTATGAGCGCGACGAGAACACATGCGGTTGCCGCCAGCCACATCTTCGACGGCGTTGCCGTTCTGAGTGACAGCGCGGTGATCATCGAAGGGTGTCATATCGTCGACGTGAAGCCGCGCCGCGAAGTGCCGGCGTCCGTACCCGTCGTGAATCTGCCGGGCGAGACTTGGCTGGCGCCGGGGTTCATCGACGTGCAGGTGAACGGTGGCGGCGACGTGCTGTTCAACGATAGCCCGACTGCGGGGGGGATCGAGGCAATCGCGGCTGCGCACAGACGCTTTGGGACCACGGGCCTGCTGCCGACGCTGATCAGCGATACCGAAGCGAAGATGCAAGAGGCGCTCGCCGCGGTGCGCGTCGCGGCAGCGAGCAATCCCAGTGTGCTCGGCATTCACTTCGAGGGGCCGTTCTTGTCCCCGGAGAAGCCGGGGGTGCACGATAGGGCGATGTTCCGCATCCCCGAACCGCGGGATCTCGAGTTGCTGACCTCCTGGCACGAGGGCGTCGTGCTGGTGACGCTCGCGCCGGAGCGCGTGTCGCACGAATTCATCGCGGCGCTATCGCAGGCGGGGGTGCGCGTATCGCTCGGGCATTCGGCCGCGACCTACGAGCAGACGCGGGAGGCCCTGGAGGCGGGGCTTACTGGTTTTACGCATCTTTTCAATGCCATGCCTCAACTCTCCAGCCGCGATCCCGGCCCCATTGCGGCCGCGCTGGAAAGCGATCGAGCCTGGTTCGGCATGATCGTCGATGGCGAGCATGTCGCCTCGCCAATGTTGCGACTGGCGTTGCGCGGCAGAGCCCGGCCGATGCTCGTAACCGACGCGATGCCACCGGCCGGCGGGAGCAAGAACCAGTTTTCGCTCTACGGGGATGAAATCACGGCCTTGAACGGGCGCTGCACGCGGGCTGACGGCACGCTCGCGGGTGCGGCGATCGACATGGCGAGTGCGGTGCGCAACGCGGTTAGTCAGCTCGGCGTGCCGCTGGCAACTGCGCTTCAATATGCTTCTACAGAACCGGCGGAGTTTCTCGGTCTCGGCACGATGCTCGGCCGTCTCGCCCCGGCATTCCGGGCAGATATGGTCGCCTTCGAGCCGACCAGCATCGACGTGTTGGAAACGTGGGTTGCGGGTGAACCTGCAAGCGGCAAGCTTCGCCATTGAGCGGGCGCGCGCCGAGCTACCAGATTTTTTCGCGGCAAGCGCGTTTCGGCGGGATTCCTTGCAGTGCCGCCGGAACAGCATAAAAGCGCACGGCGTTGGATCGGACTAGAAAGCTATCATCGTTCTCGATCACGCTGAGGGCAAAGTCTCGGCGGCAAGTCGCCGTCGCGTGACGCGGCGCTGCAAATTTCAGAATGCAGTGGCGTCGCGCGCGCAGAGTTGTGCAAAAATTTCTCTCGCCGCGGTGCCGCGCGCGATCTGCTTTCTGGCATCTTAGGTCAGCAGAATTCCTAATAAGCTCAGAATTTCTTCTTAGTTCGGCTCAATCGAGCGCATCGCTAGTTCTCTGCTCTCCGGACCCATTTGGTTGAGGTCACGGGCAGAGAGGATACGACTATGAAGATCGATTTCACCCGGCGGCAGGCGCTGGCACTCGCCCTCGCCGCAGGCCTCGTCGGCGGCGCCCATGCGGCGCAGGCGCAGACGACGCTGCTCAATGTTTCTTATGACCCGACGCGCGAACTCTACCAGGATTACAACGCTGCCATCATCAAGCATTGGAAGGCGAAGTCCGGCGAGGACGTCACCATCCAGCAGTCGCACGGCGGCTCCGGCAAGCAGGCACGCGCCGTCATCGACGGCCTCGAGGCCGATGTCGTGACGCTGGCACTGGCCCGCGATATCGACGCCATCGCCGACAAGGGCAAGCTGCTCCCGGCCGATTGGCAGAAGCGCCTTCCGCACGCCTCGACGCCTTACACCTCGACGATCGTTCTCCTCGTCCGCAAGGGCAACCCCAAGGGCATCAAGGATTGGGACGATCTGGTGAAGGAAGGCGTGTCGGTTATCACGCCGAACCCGAAGACTTCGGGCGGCGCGCAGTGGAACTACCTTGCCGCTTGGCACTATGCCGACAAGAAGTACGGCGGTGACGAGAAGGCCAAGGAGTTCGTGACGAAGCTTTACAAGAACGTTGCAGTGTTGGACTCCGGCGCACGCGGTTCCACGACGACGTTCGTCGAGCGCGGCGTGGGCGACGTTTTCATCTCTTGGGAGAACGAAGCTTTCCTTGCCATCAAGGAGCTTGGTCCCGACAAGTTCGAAATTGTCGTTCCTTCGCAGAGCATTCTGGCTCAGCCGCCCGTATCCGTCGTCGATAAGAACGTCGACAAGAAGGGCACGCGCAAGGTCGCCGAAGCCTATCTGGAGTACCTCTACTCGCCAGAGGCCCAGGAGATCGCTGCGAAGAACTTCTATCGTCCGACCGACGAGAAGGTTGCAGCCAAGTACGCCGACAAGTTCCCCAAGATCAATCTGTTCACGATCGACGAGGGCTTCGGCGGCTGGAAGAAGGCCTACGAGACGCACTTCAAGGACGGCGGCACGTTCGACCAGATCTACGTGCCTTCCGAGAAGAAGAGCTGATCTGAGGCTCTAAAGACTACGACGCTCGACTTGTACCCGATCGGTGCCGGACCCACGCCGGTGCCGATCGGGCTCCCGCTTCCTCTAGGTTGAGCGTCGGGATGTACGCGGCCGTTCTTCACGCGGGGGACCCCTTAGGGGAGCGTGAGGGACGGCGCGGCATCTCATCCGGAGACAGGAAGCGAGGCGAAGGGAGCGACAACGGGGAACCTGCCACCGCAAGGATTGGACATGGATACCACCCTGATTGTACCCGGGCTTCACGGAAGTGGCGTCGACCATTGGCAGTCATGGTTCGAGGCGCAGATCCCAGGCTGCATCCGTGTCATTCAAAGCGATTGGACCGTGCCGGACCTTGCGAGCTGGTCGGCGCGGGTGCGCCGCGAGCTGAACCGCGTGCCCGGCCGTGTATGGATCGTCGCCCATAGTTTCGGTTGCCTCGCCGCCGTCAATGTCGCGGCCGAGAGCAGCGAGCGCATTTCCGGCATGATGCTCGTCGCGCCTGCAGACCCTTCGCGGTTCGGATTGCAGAAGGTCATACCGAGCGGTGTGCTCGGCGTGCATTCGATCATCGTCGCCAGCACCAACGACCGCTGGATGTCGATCGATAGAGCAAACACCTGGGCAAACGCGTGGGGCTCGCAGCTCATAAATCTCGGCCAGGTCGGACACATCAACGCCAGCTCCGGACACGGAGCTTGGCCGCGGGGCCTCGATATCTATAAGTCGCTGCGCGGCGAGGCCGGTATCGTGCCGCCGTCATCGCATCGGTCGAGCGAAGACGTGTTCGAGCTCGGCGACATCTGACGCTCAGCAGCTTTCTTCCGATCCTTAGCAGTTTTCCTCATC
>CALRVN010000244.1:0-6199 GCA_943371625.1 Hyphomicrobium sp. CS1GBMeth3 | reverse complement strand
GATGTTTTGTCAGGTGGCGATCATGACGACTGGCTGGACGGCGGAGCCGGTGCCGATCGCATGCACGGCGGCAAGGGCAACGACACGGTCTACGGCGGCCACGGCAACGACAGCCTCTACGGCGATGCGGGCAACGACAAGCTCGACGGCGGCGCGGGTGCCGACCGGATGTACGGCGGCAAGGGCAACGACATCTATTACGTCAACGACGCAGGGGACCGTGTCACGGAGTCCAGGAAGGAAGGCACCGACACGGTCTACAGCAGCGTCAGTTTCAAGCTTGGATCGCACGTAGAGCGCATCTACCTCACGGGCAGCGACGACATTAATGCCAAGGGCAACTCGCTCGACAACACCATTCGCGGCAACGCGGGAGCCAATGTACTGACCGGCGGCGCGGGCGACGACACGTTCGTGTTCAAGTCGGCACTCGGCAACATCGACACGATCACCGACTTCAACGTCAAGGACGACGTGATCCATATCGACAACGCCTTCTTCGCCGGCGTTGGCAAGGATGGCGCGCTGGCGAGCGGAGCTTTCCACATCGGCGCGGCATTGCACGACAGCACCGACCGCGTTATCTACGACAAGACGACGGGCGCGCTCTACTTCGATGCCGACGGCAACGGGGCCGGAGCGCAGGTGCAGTTCGCTGAGCTCGATGCAAGCGTCAAGCTCACCGCCAAGGACTTCTTCATCATCTGAGGATGTCCACCAGGCTTGGGTGAGTCGATTTGGCGGTGGGCGCCCCTTCCGACTGTTCTGCTGCGACGCAATACCAGTCTCGTTCATCTGCCGTTCCAGTTCCGATCGTCATGATCGCTGCAGACCCCAAATGGGGCCTGCGAACTGGAAGGAAAAACACCAATGATGCGACTTTGCCTTGTTGCCGTGGCGATCCTTTCGTGGATGGCTCCGACTCTTGCCGCGGACTCCAGCCGGACGATGTCGCCGGCTTCTCGCGTAATGTCCGTTGAGGATAGGCCCATCCTCAGCCGAACGATCTCGGCTTCTACGATCGACATTGGCTCGACCGTTGCGACTGCAGTGCAGCCTCCGTTGCTGCTACCGGCCGGACGTCAGTAGCCGGGGCCAGCTTTATTGAAGTAGCGAACGCCGGGAAGAGACTCATCCAACAGGGCCTCAGCCGCGACGTTAGTCACGTGCTGAGCAATCTTCGGGCGTTCTCCGAGCGCTTAGAATGTGCACGTTTTGTCGAGAAAACGCTGTTCCGCGGCGTGCGTGCACACCCGTACTCTCCCTCTGCGTAGGCAAACAAGAAACGCAGGTGGGAAACGATGAAATCAAGAAACTGGGGTGGAAAGCAATTGGCAGGCGGCATCGCGCTCGGCGTTGCCGTGCTCGCTACGCCGTCGGTCGCGACGGCACAGGTGGGGCAGCCAAACCGTGCGATGGGCGGCGCGCTTCTCCTGAAGGACGAAGGCACGTTCTACGTTCACGGCAAGAAGGTTCAGACGCAGTTCAACGGCGCGACCGCTCCAGGCGGCACGCTGCCCGCGCCTGCCACGATCATGATCGAACAGATGTACGTCCACTATCGCATTCCGGCGGTGGTGACGAAATGGCCGATCGTATTCGTGCATGGCGGCGGTCTAACCGGTCAGGCGTACGAGACAACGCCGGATCGGCGCGAGGGTTGGTCCACGTACTTTGCGCGCAAGGGCTATCCGACCTACGTCGTCGACTTTCCGACGCGCGGTCGCGCCGCGTTCAATCCCATTCCGATCCACGAGGGCAAGTACCTCCAGGACTGGAGCAAGATCCCCTCGTTCTCGCGGAGCGGCGCCGAGCGGCTGTGGCCTGCGTTCCGTTTCGGACCCTCTGATGGTGTGAAATTCCCGCGGATGTCCTTCCCGGTAGAGGCCATGGACGGCCTACTCGCGCAGGGCTTCAACAGCACCGACGGCACGCTTACCGGCACATCATTCCAGTGGGGTGCCGAAGCGCTGATCTCGCTGCTCGACGAGATCGGTCCAGCGATTCTCGTAGTGCATTCGCAGTCAGGTCCGTTCCCAGACCCGGTGGTCGTCGCGCGGCCGAAGCTCGTCAAGGGCGTGATCAACATCGAGGGCTTCGAGGGACTTCCCCCTACGCCTGATCAGATCGCGGCCTACGCGAAGATCCCGATCATGGACCTCTTCGGCGACAACGTAATCGGCAACACGACGGGATTGGGCGAAGGCCGTTACAACGGCCGCAAGGTGACGATCGACAAGATCAAAGCTGCCGGCGGCAAGGCCGACATCGTGCTGCTGCCTAACGCCGGTATCTACGGCAACACGCACATGATGATGCAAGACAAGAACAATCTGAAGGTTGCGGACTTCATGATGAAGTGGGTGGACCAAAGGATCAAGGCGCCACGCAACTGGTGGACCGAGATCTTCGACCTTCTGCATCGCAACAAGCGTTGAGCGCACATCCGCGCCGCGGTCGATCTCAGATCGCGGCGCGGAGCCTGTCGTCGTCATGGGGTTAGTCACGGATCCGGCGCTGGTAGTCTCCCGGCGAGCAGCCGAACCGGTTGCGAAACGCACGGCCGAATGTGGACGGGTCGGCAAAACCCCAGCGGTAGGCAAGGGTCGCAATTCTCAGCTTGAATAGCGACGTCGCCAGATCGTTGCGCGCGTAATCGAGTCTCAGGTGCGTGATGTAAGATTGGCAGGTCAGTCGCTCGTTGGCGAACACCTTGTGCACCTGACGGACTGAAATTCCGAACCTTTCGGCCAGCCACTCGGGTGACAGGGCGGCGTTTCCCAACTCGCGATCAATCTCGGTTCGGATTCGTGCGAGCAGGTGTGCCGCAGCGCGCGCGCCGTGGGCGCCGCTCGCGTCCTGACGCTGAGCCATAAGAAAATCAGCGGTTAACAGATGCCGGCAGGCGTTGGCGACCGGCCCCAGCTCCTCGCCTGAACGGCGCCCGAGAACACCTGCCAAGTAGTCGAGGCCCTGCAGTAGCGGCGAGCCCATGGTGATCAGGCGCATCGGATTGGTGAAATGCTCGCCCGGGGCGGATGCGTGGACCACCTGGCGAGGGATGGTGACGAAAAAGTAGTCCCTGAAGTTCTGCGCGGACATGTCCACCTGCGCTGGATGATCCGCATCGTAGATCACGGCCGTTGCAGGCTTAGCCTCGATTTCGTGGCCGGCTTGGATTACTCGGGCGCCGCCTGCCAGCACGTACAAAATGCCGTAGCCGGTAGCGGTCGAATCCGCGATGTCGTTCTCGGTGCGAATTGTGGTGTGCGGTGCGCACGACCATCGGATGGCACTCCCCTCCCCGACTTGCGCCCAGGTCCACCGGCTGTGGAAGGGCGTGTCGTCCCGGTACTCGAACGTGCTGCGGAGCGGAAAGTCGGCGATCAGCTCCATGAACAGGTCGAACGTATTTCGCCGGGGAAATCGCACCGCATCCAGCGCCATGGTGTGAAAGCGACCTTCGGAGGTCTGTTCAGTCATGGCTGCACGCCGAACTGCTGATTTCGTCGAAAAGTATTCCAGGCGAGCCCGGTTCTGTCGACGGTGTCAGGGTTGCAATCGTGTAGAAGCGAAGCCGGTGCTCGTGCCCGTGTTCCCCGCTCGTCTCGCCCCAAATACGAGGCCAGGGTTGATCTCAAGTTTGCCGGCTGCGAGTCGTGGTTGTGCTTATTGGAAGCACTGGGCGCGGGCGGGCGGCGCCTAGCGCTGCAAACTTTCGGCTGCGTTGAGCCTGTTGTTCATTCCCATCGAGCCGGTGAAATTAACGACGAGTGACGCGGGATTTATTCCTCAGCGCGCGTGGAAAATCATCATTTGCCTGTCAAGGTGAAAGTGGCACCGGCCCGTCTCCACTCACCCCTCAAGCAACATGGGCCTATGGGCGCTTGGCTCACGCAAAATGACCTCGCTTACACGCCCGCGTGATCCTTTCCTATTTGTCTAGGGCCAATCGGGAAAGCACCGGCGTGGCCGGACAATCATTCTTGCCACCGTAGGAACTCTGCCGCTGGTTTGAATTCCCGCAGTTTCTTACCGTCCTGATGCCACGACTACGCAGCCAGGCATCGGCGTTCGCGCTTCCTCCAAATCAGGTTCTCCGATGCCTGGCCGCGCTTCCTGAACGAAAAAAGGAAAGCTGGCTTCGGGCTTCACGTCAGCAATGCGAGCCATGAGCTCAATCTGCAGATGCTGCCGCCGGAGGCACGAATAACGGCGTGTTGCCGAAAGCCGCGAGGGAACGTGGCGTGCAAAGAGGAGAGGAAACCAACATGATACGGAGCACGGTGCTCCTACTGTCTGGCCTGCTGTTGGCCGGCGCGGTGGGAATTCCAAACTTGGCATTGGCCGAAACGGCGTCCGAGGAAATCGACGCCCGGGCCAAGAACCCTGACTGGTGGCCTGCGCCTGGGCGCGACAACAAGCTGACTCGCAACAGCGCGTTGAAGGACATCAACACCGACAACATCAAGAAGCTCGAGTACGTCTGGTCGCAGTCGACCGGCGCGCTTCGCGGTCACGAGGGCCAGCCGGTCGTCGTCGAGCACGACGGCAAGCCGATGATGTACTTCTCGTCGGGCTGCCCGAACATGGCCCAGTGCAACATCGTGCAGGCTCTGGACCTTACCGATCCGGACAACCCGAAGCAGATCTGGAACTACGTCAAAAAGACCGATCGCGATGAATCGGCTGTGCCGCGCGCCTGCTGCGACACCGTCCATCGCGGCGTGAACTACGCGAAGAACAAGGTCATCTATCACACGCTCGACGGCTTCGTGATCGCCCTTGATGCCTCTACTGGCAAAGAGGTCTGGGTCGTCAAGCACGCCTATCCGGAGAAGGGCGAGACTATCACCGGTCCGACGCTCATCGCCGAGAACCTCGTTATTGCCGGCTTCGGCGGCGACGAGTTCGCGGCCCGCGGCCGTCTCACGGCGTACGATGTCGACACCGGCAAGGTGGTTTGGAACTGCCATTCGACCGGTCCCGACAAGGACGTCTGCCTGACGCCCGATACCAACAAGGCCAACCCGCACTTCGGCACGGCCGGCTCCGACATCGGTGTCACCAGCTACCCGGACACGAACGGTGGCGAGTGGAAAATCGGTGGCGGTTCGTACTGGGCCTGGGGCAGCTATGACCCCGAGCTGAAGCTCGTGTTCTGGTCGACCGGCAACCCCGGCCACTGGAGCCCGACCTACCGCTGCGGCGACAAGACCCACGACGAGTGCAACACCGGCAAGTGGGACAACAAGTGGTCGATGACCATTTTCGCCCGCAAGGTGGACACCGGCGAGGTTGCCTGGGCCTACCAGATGACTCCGTTCGACCAGTGGGACTATGACGGCGTCAACGAGAACATCCTTACCGACATGGATATCGACGGTAAGAAGGTGAAGGCGCTGACCCACTTCGACCGTAACGGCTTCGCCTACGTTCTCGACCGCACGAACGGCACGCTCCTGCGCGCCAGCAAGTTCGTGACTGTCGATTGGGCGGAGAAGGTCGACCTGAAGACCGGCCGTCCGATCAAGGTGCGCGAGCACTCTCCGTTCGAAGTTGGCCGCAACACGCCGGCTTGCCCCTCGGCCATGGGTGGCAAGGACCAGCAGCCGTGCTCCGTCGATCCGAAGGAGCCGAACAAGTTCTACTGCCCGACGAACAACTGGTGCATGGAGGACGAGCCGCAGGAGCGCACGCACACTCAGCAGGGCACGGTCTACGTGTTTGCGAACGTGTACATGTATCCTGAGAAGCCCGGCATCTCCGGCAAGCTGAAGAAGTTCGACGTCCTCACCGGCAAGGCGGATTGGGAAATTCCGGATCCGTATCCGAACTGGGGTGGCACGCTGAACACCGACGGCGGCCTCGTGTTCTACGGCTCCAACGGCGGTGACTTCCGCGCCGTCGACCGCAAATCCGGCAAGGTGCTGTGGTCGAAGCGTCTGGGCTCGGGCATCATCGGTAACCCGATCACCTACCGGGTGAAGGGCAAGCAGTACGTGTCGATCTTCGCCGGTCTCGGCGGCTGGATCGGCATCCCTGTAACGGCCGGTCTCGACATGGACGACAAGTTCGGCGCCATCGGTGCCACGGCCATGGCGAAGGCAACCGGGCTCGACAAGATCCCGCAGGCCGGCATGCTCTACACCTTCCGGCTTGGTGAGTGAGCCACGCCACTAGCAGACTAACTGTGGCG
>CALRVN010000243.1:0-6204 GCA_943371625.1 Hyphomicrobium sp. CS1GBMeth3 | reverse complement strand
AAGCCAGAAAACATTTCGCAGATGGAGTGCGTCGTAGGAGGATAGTGCTTCTTGAGCGGAATGGTAATGTGTCCACCCCGACCTTGACGGGGATAAAGAAGATGACCATTGGCCAACTTCGCGCAGCATATTCCAAAATACGGAGTAGGAATCAAACTGACATGCTGATCGAGAACGTGTTAGCCCAAATCAATCCTGATCGCGTCGAGTTCACGCATAGACGGGGACACAAACGGACTGAGGCAGCACTTCGTCGAAACGCCGGCCAACACATTTGGACGGTGATTATGGCATTGAGGGAGTTGACTTAGTTCTTCATTCGGTTTGGCGTATGCCCGCCGTTCGCCCGCATGCGATGGATTTCGCGCCCGCGAGCGCGGCCGCTAAAGCGGCGAAAGCTGAAGCTTTCGAAATGCACATCGCTGCGCATCGCTGGGATGGCATTGATCGCGGAGCGCAGGCGCGGGGCGTTGAGCGACTTGCAAGAATAGCCGGCTACGATTTGAGCCGGGCGCGCTCCGCCTCGACCTATTGAATTCACCGCACCTCGGAGGAAACTACGTGGTCAATGTCGTCATGCTGGTGCTGAGCCTCATCGCACCGCTGCTCCACCTCGCCGTCACGCACGGCCACAGTTCCGAGACATGGTCACGCCGCAACGTGCTGCGCGTGTTCCTCATCTACGCCTTCGTCTTCGACGTCGGCGCCGTCGGCTTCCTCTTCGGCTTCGTGCCGCACGTCTTCTTCGCCGATCAGGCGGCCGAGATGATCGGCTGGCCCACGGGCAGCATGTTCCAGTTCGAGGTCGGCCTGCACGACGGCGGCTGGGGCATCCTCGGCTTCCTGTGCGTGTTCTTCGGCGGCGGCTTCTGGCTGGCGACGGCGCTCGGCTGGTCGTTCTTCATGCTCGGCGCCGCGTACGGCCACGTGATCGAGATGGTCCGGCACGGCAACTACGCGCCGTACAATTTCTTCCCGGCGATCACCGACACGCTCATCCCGGTCTACCTGCTGGGTCTGCTGTACGCGTACTGGCGGGCGGGCGGCCTTACCGGGAAGCTCGTCCCCGAGACTTGAGAACCCGGACACGTTTCAGCATCACGCAACGTGGAAGGTGGGTCGGCGTGTCTGGGCTCCCGCCTGCGCGGGAGTGACGGGATGAATGGTGCATCGCGACGTCTCAATAGCATCTGTCATCCCGGGCGAAGCGAGGTCATGACGTAGTCATGCTTCGCATGGACCGAGCGAGACCCGGGACCCAGCGCAAATCCGCGCTGCTCTTTGCTCGGAAGCTCCGCTGCTCCTCACGCTGGATCCCGGATAGCCGATCGCTACTGCTCTCGGCTTCCGGGATGACAAATCCCATTGCCGATTGCCGAGTGCCTATTGCCGCCAGCACGTCCAACCCAAAACTAATCCCCGCGCCGCGAGCCGCACGCATACTCGCCCCACTCCTGTCCGTCTGGGACGCAGCAGCTGAGCGGCAAAAGCGGGACAGGGGTGGTGCCTGGTTGAGTCCGTTGTCGATTCGTCTCGGCGGCTGACGTGAGGAGTAGCTCCCTCAGATATCGGGGCCATCGATCGGGGCTGTGCGGGTGTCAGCAATGATCCGCACGGACGCCCATCGCAACGGCGCTCGCGCATCCAATGCTTGCGGGCGCAGAAGTGGACGGTCCTGACGATGATGGCCCCGCCGTAGAACGCGAACGGGCTGGACCTGAAACCGCTGCGGTGAGTATCGCACCTCCGGCATGGCACACATCACCGACGCGGGCGCCGAAAGGCTGCTGGATTTGTTACTAGGATGGCGGTCGTTCGGCGCCCGTGCTCCCGGTTATTGTTTGCGCCAACCGACTCCGGTCCTTGGCGCTGCCGATTCACGCCCTCGCCGAATAGGCGCTCGGGCGATCGGAGCGCTGGCGAGCCGGCCGGTTGGCGCGGGAAGTTCGTTGCGCCGGCGACTCCCCCGCGGGGAGCCGGCCGGTTGGCGCGTGGCTGTTGGCGATGTTGTGCGGAGCCGGCCGGTTGGTGCGTGGTGGATTTATTGGGGGCCGAGCCGGCCGGTTGGCGGGTGCCCGCATCGAGCCGGAAGGATTAAGTCGCGTGAATTCCTTCAACCGAATTGTGCTCCGTAACTCCATATTCAACGCTGGCTGGTAGGCGTGAGGCAGCTTCAGAGGAGCCAGCGGCCATGGCGTGCAACTGCAACGGACACCACCCGGCACTCAACAGGCGCAGCCTGCTCACGCTCGGCGCCACCTCGGTTGCGGCGACGATGCTGGGCACGAGTGCGTTCGCAGCGGAAGGTCCTGTGCCGGGCGAAGCCGCGCGATCCCCCGCCCATGCACTTGAAGGCCTGACGGCAGGAAACAAACGCTTCGTCAGCGAGCCGGACCTCTGCGAGATCGATCTCGCCAGCCAGCGTGCCCGCGTCGCGGCCGGCCAGGCGCCGTGGGCGACGGTGCTGAGCTGTGCCGACAGCCGCGTGCCGCCGGAGATCGTGTTCGGTGGGCGCGGCCTCGGCGAGCTGTTCGTCGCGCGCAACGCCGGCAACCTCGCCGACACTGCAACGGTCGGTACGCTGGAATACGGCGCGGCGGTGCTTGGCTCGCCGCTGATCGTGGTGATGGGCCATACCGCGTGCGGCGCCGTGAAGGCGGCGTGCGAGGTCGTGACCGACAACACGACGTTCCCCGGCTCGATCGGGCCGATGATCTATCCGATCATTCCGGCGGCGCTTGCCGTGCGCGACAAGCCGGGCGATTTCGTCGGCAACGCGACACGCGAGAGCGCGCTGCGGACGGCGCGGCGGCTCGGGGCATCGAGCGCGGTGCTCGACGATCTCATCGAGGCGGGCAAGCTGCAGATCCTGGCGGCGATCTATGACCTCGAGACGGGCAAGGTCGAGTTCCTCAGCTAGTCCCAACGGAATCTTGGCGATAATCCCCGCAGCTCACAGCGCCGACATACTCGGCGGATGAGCCTAGGACCACATATCGCGGACGCAGCGGCCGTCTTGGCCGAGGTCCTCGAAAGTATCCAGACCGTCGAAGTGCTCGATGGGGATCGCTGCCACGAGCTCGGGCTCGGCGAGGCGCAAGTTGACGGCGATGCGGCGGCGGCCGTCGTCGCCCGGGTTGAGCGCACGCCAGTAGGCGACGCAGCCGCACGTCTCGCAGGAGTGATAACCGAGTGCGCGGCCACGCACGTAGACGCGCGTCGACCCCGACACGACGATCTTCTCGCCTTCGTAGTCGTAGGCCCAGAGCGTTCCGTAACGCCGGCAGATGGTGCAGTTGCAGGCGGTGGCGTCGGACGGGATGCCGTCGAAGCTCCAGCGGACAGCGCCGCAGTGGCAGGTTCCTTCCAGCATCACTCCCTTCCCGCGTTATTCCAGGCCCGCGATGGTCTCGCACAGGCTCACGATGCCGGAAAGCTGGGACTGAGACAAAGCCGGCTTAGCCGCGTACTGGTCGAGGCAGGTCAAGATCTTCGCCTTCGTAACGCCTTCCTTCGTGATCTTGTAGGCGGAAACGTAGGCGTCCTTCTCGGCCGCGGTGGCGGTGGCCCAGTCGGGGCCTTTGCTGCCAGCGCCGAGCGGCGCGGCCGTCGTAGGCAAAGTGAGCGCGACCAAGAGCGCTGCGGCGAGTGCGTTCGCTAGATTCATAATCCCCACCCTTCGAGTTGATGCGATGATGCTCAACTGTGCAGCGGAGAAGCGCGCCTGACTGTTCCGCGCGAGACAGGGTGCGGGTCAAGCCGGTAGGCGCCCCGTCTGTGACTTTCAAGGTCCCGCGTACTTCCAAAGATAGGCGCCGGTGCGGCGCTGCGCGCGCCTCTTCGGGCGGTCACGCGGTGTTATCGGGACGCATCAATCGAATCCGACCCAACATCGAAGCACAGGTGCAGACCCATATGGCCCGAGACGACGCCCGATCGCCGCTCAGAATACTCGCCTCGCTGATCTTCGGATCGCGGTGGCTGCAGGTGCCGCTCTACCTCGGCCTCATCGTCGCGCAGGCAGTCTATGTGTTCCTATTCCTGAAGGAGCTCACGCACCTCGTCACACACGCGACATCGTTCGGTGAGCAGGAGATCATGCTCATCGTTCTGGGGCTGATCGACGTGGTGATGATCTCGAACCTGCTGGTGATGGTGATCGTCGGCGGCTACGAGACGTTCGTGTCGCGGCTGAAACTCGACGGGCATCCGGACCAGCCAGAGTGGCTCGACCACGTCAACGCCAGCGTGCTGAAGATCAAGCTGGCGATGGCGATCATCGGCATCTCGTCGATCCACCTGTTGAAGACGTTCATCGAGGCGGGCAACCTGGGTCAGGAAGGTGCGAAACTTACCGAGCCCGGCGTGATGTGGCAGACGATCATCCACATCGTCTTCATCCTATCGGCGGTCGGCATCGCGTATGTGGATCGGCTCGGCCGCGAGATACCTCGGAAGACGGCGGAGCAGCACTAGGCTGGGAGGATCAAACGATGGATATCAAGCGTACGGGGACACGTCCGCGCAACAATGGGCCGGAGTCGTACTTCACCGGCGAGGTGGAGATCGAGCCGTTGTTGCAGGCTGTCGCTCCAGCGCGAGTCGTCGCCGCGAGCGTCACCTTCGCCGCCGGCGCGCGGACGGCGTGGCACACTCATCCATTGGGGCAAACGCTGATCGTCACCGCGGGGCGTGGCCTGGCCCAGCGCGAAGGCGGCGCGATCGAGGAGATTGGCGTCGGCGACGTCGTGTGGTTTCCGCCGGGCGAGAAGCACTGGCACGGTGCGGCGCCCGACAGCGCGATGACGCATATCGCCATTCAGGAAGCTGCGGACGGCAAGACGGTCGACTGGCTCGAGCACGTCACCGACGCGGAGTACGGGTCTTAAGGCGCGCGTTATTTGTCGCGCGCCATCAAGCCGGCGTCAGTATGGATAGCGGCGGTAGTAACGGATCGGACCGTCGTCATATCCGTAGGAGCCGCGATCGTAGCGGCGATAGCTGTAGTCGCTGTAATAGTCGTCGTTGCTGCCCCAGCGGCGAAGCTGTTGCCGGTCCTCGTGGTTCATCCAGCGTCCCTGACGCTCCTTGGCGCGTGCGCCTTCAACGGATTCCACGGTATCGGCAGATGCGATGGCCGGCGCCATAGCCATGCCGATCGCTAAACTTGCAAGCATAGATTTCCACATCATGACACAGCTCCCTTATCATCGAGCACACAGTAGATCCGATTGAAGGCTAAACGTCAGGCCTTGGCGCACGTTCCGAAACAGCGGAGCTGAACATGAGCGAAGATGGACTGGTCGTGATCGGCAGCGACTTCTCGGTGGGGGAAACGATCGACCGTCTGGTCGAACTGGTGACGGCGCGCGGGCTCGGGGTATTCGCGCGCATCGACCATGCGGATGGTGCCGAGAAGGCTGGGCTGGCACTGCGTCCGACGCAGCTGCTGATATTCGGAAACGCCAAGGGCGGCACGCCACTTATGCAGGCTAATCAGACCGTTGGGATCGACCTGCCGTTGAAGGTGCTGGCCTGGGAGGACGAGAGCGGCGGTGTCCTCGCCGCCTACAATGACCCGCATTGGATCGCGGAACGGCACGGGCTCGGCGACGCAAGCCACGACACGGTCGAGGGAATAGCGAAGGCGCTTGCCGGGCTGGTCAAAGCAGCCACGACCCGCTGACCCGCCCCTCGCCATGCTGCAATTCTGGCTGGCGCGGCTGAGCCTCGTTGCTCTCGTCGTCGGCCTCTTTCTCATCTTCAGCAGCAACGAGTCGGCCGATCCGGTTGCGGGCATCTCATCGATCAGGCTGCTGATATCGATGATCCTGTTCGGCGTGATCGCGCTGCCGGTCGTCCGCGGGCGGCGATAAGAAAAAGGCCACCCGCATTGAAGCAGGTGGCCGAAGTCGGAGTTCTTTGTTGGCGTTCGTACCGCGCTTTAGCGGGCGGGAGCGGGGGTCGGCTTGGCGTCGGTGGAAGGAAGGTTCTTCGCTTCGATCTCGGTGAGCTTCAGCACGATGCGGTCCGGCTCGACGCTGCCGAGATCGCGGTCGTTCAGAAGAACGCGCGTTTCGCCGATGCCGAGGAAGCCGCCGATGTCGATGTAGACGTTGTCGTCCGAAACGGCTGCGACCTCGCCCAGGCTCTTGCCGTCGCTCGAATAGACGGCGCGGCCGACCCACGCTTCGGTGGGTTTCA
>CALRVN010000242.1:0-6242 GCA_943371625.1 Hyphomicrobium sp. CS1GBMeth3 | reverse complement strand
GACGGTCGCGTGGCCGATGCCGCGCGAGGCACCGGTGAGCACCAGAGTCTTTCGCTTCTGCTTACCGCTCGTCGGCATGAATGCACCATTCGAAATAGGCAGCGGCCCGGGTGTGCCCGACGGCCCCATCGGGGTCAAGCCGCGACACTCCGCTGACGGACAGCATCAAGGATATAGGCGCGTCTTGGTCCAGCCGCTATCCGCCGAGGTCCGGCGAAAGACGATGCGCTCGTGCAGCCGCGACAGCCGGCCATGCCAGAACTCGATCTCCAGCGGCGTCACGCGAAAGCCCGACCAGTGCGGCGGCCGCGGCACCGGCCCAACGAGGAACTTGGCGGCATAGCCCGCCACCGCCTTCTCCAGCGCAAACCGGCTTTCCAATGGCCGCGACTGCTGCGACGCCCAGGCCCCGATCTGCGAGGCCCGCGCCCGCGTCGCGAAGTAAGCGTCAGCTTCCTCGCCGGTCGTCTGCGTAACGAGCCCGCGCACGCGCACCTGCCGGTGCAGGCTCTTCCAATAGAAGTCGAGTGCAGCCGTCGGGTTCGCAATCAGCTCGCGGCCCTTGGCGCTCTCATAGTTGGTGTAGAACACGAAACCGCGCTGCGGATACCCGGCCGGGTCGACGCCCTTCAACAGCACCATGCGTATGTCGGGACGTCCGCTTTCATCGACCGTCGCCAATGCCATCGCGTTTGGATCGTTCGGCTCGTGCCGCGTCGCGTCGGCGAGCCACTCGTCGAACAGGACGAACGGCTCACTCGTCTCCGCAAAATCTCCCGGCTCGATCTCCGGCTCGCTCGCAGCCGATGGCTCGCTCACGTCACACCTCTTCGTCGTCGTGCGCCGCCCGTTGGGACACGGGTTAGGGCGGCCTTAACCAAAGCAGCTCATACTTCACGAAGGTCACACCGCTAGTAGCGGATCGTAGCGTCTTCAGCATCGAGTGAAGCGTCATGAGTTTGCATCCCTCTCTAGTTACGCTTGCAACCCTTGTCACCACCGGCGTCCTTCTCGTCGCCGGCATTCTTCTCGGCCCATCGATTGCGCAGGGTGCCGAGCAGCAGTGGGATACCTCGGTTTCGGCCGAGCCCGAGACCATTCAGGCGCCGGCCCTTCCCGCGCTCCCCGACATACCCGGCACCTCCATCGTGCCCGGCACGACGATCAACATTCCGGTCGGCCCCTATCGCCTCGATGAGAAGGACGAGATCGCCGCACTCGAGCGCATCCAGTTTGCGCTCTCCGAGGTCGGCGACGGCAAGACCTACGTCTGGCGTCGCTGGCACGGCAAGCTTTCGGGGCTGATCCAGCCCACCGCATCGTTCAAGGACAATAACGGCAAGATCTGCCGCCACCTCGTCGTGATGATGACGACCGGCAAGAACACCAAGAAGCAGGAAGGCATTGCCTGCCGCCTGCCCTCAGGACGCTGGCAACTCGAAGGCTGATCGCGGTAACCCCCTTCCCGCTCGGCCTCAGGAAAGGCCGGTCCTCACGGACCGGCCTTTTTTCCTTGTCCGCCCTGCGAAAAAGCGCGCATCTGGACCCAACAGTCCATTTGTGTAGGATGCGCGCCGAACGCACAGGCCAATTTCAGAAAGTAGAGAGACACCCATGACGGAGCCGATGCCGAGCGCAGGGGTTGCGAAGGGCAACCTGATGGCTGGCAAGCGCGGCCTTATCATGGGCTTAGCGAACAACCGCTCCATCGCCTGGGGTATCGCCAAGGCGGCCGCGGCGCAGGGCGCCGAGCTGGCGTTTACCTATCAGGGCGATGCCCTCAAGAAGCGCGTCGACCCGCTGGCGGCTGAGCTTGGCTCCAAGCTGGTCCTGCCCTGCGACGTAGTCGATGCCGCCTCGATCGACGCCGTGTTCTCCGAGCTCGAGCGGACCTGGGGTCAGCTCGATTTCCTCGTTCACTGCATCGCCTTCTCCGACAAGGCCGAGCTCGATGGCCGCTACGTCGACACGAGCGAGAAGAACTTCACCCAGACGATGCTCGTCTCCTGCTACTCGTTCACTGCCCTGGCCGCCCGCGCCGAGAAGCTGATGCCGCCCGGCGGCTCGATGCTGACCCTCACCTACTACGGTGCCGAGAAGGTCATGCCGCACTACAACGTGATGGGCGTCGCAAAGGCCGCACTCGAAGCATCCGTGCGCTACCTCGCCGCCGACCTCGGCAAGAAGGGGATCCGCGTCAACGCCATCTCCGCCGGCCCCATCAAGACGCTCGCAGCCTCAGGCATCGCCGACTTCCGCTACATTCTGCGCTGGAACGAGTACAACTCGCCGCTGCGCCGCACCGTCACCATCGAGGAAGTGGGCGGCGCCGGCCTATACCTCCTGTCCGATCTCTCGCGCGGCGTTACCGGCGAGATCCACCACGTGGACTCCGGCTACCACGTGCAGGGCATGAAGAACGAGGAAGCCCCCGACATCACGGTCGCCAAGAGCGAGGACTGAGACGTCCGAGCATAGCGAGTAGACGCAACGAGCGATGCGGCCCGACGTCACCATCTACTTCATTCGCCACGGTGAGACCGACTGGAACGCTCAGTCGCGTTACCAGGGTCAGGCGGACATTCCCATAAACGCTCTCGGGCGCGTGCAGGCACAGCGCAATGGCGAGGCCATGCGCGCGCTCCTGCCGAACATCGCCCAGGCGAGCTACGTCGCAAGCCCGCTCCTTCGTGCCCGCGAGACGATGGAGATCGTGCGCACTGCCATGGGGCTGGACGCGGGCGCTTACGCGCTCGACGATCGCCTGAAGGAAATTCACTACGGCCACTGGCAGGGCATCTTCGCCGCCGACCTCGCGGGCGTCGACGCCGCGGGCGTCACCGAGCGCGCGCAGGATTCCTTTCGCTGGCGTTCCCCGCGGCGGCGAAAGCTACGCCGATCTGATGCACCGCTCCGCGGCATGGCTCGACGACGTGAGGTCCGACACCGTCGTCGCGGCCCACGGCGGTGTCAGCCGCGTGCTCCGCGGCCACCTCTACGGGATCAATTCGGCCCTGGTACCCGAGTTGCCTGTGCCGCAAGACCGCATTCTGGTCCTCCGCCGCGACCGCATGGACTGGCTCTAGCCAAGCTCTAGATTGGGCTCAACGTCGGCGCGGCTTTGCTTTGATTTTGGACGCGCTCAAACTGGTGAACATCGCAGTCTGGCGGAGACCGCGGTCTATGTCGCGCAGCGATGCATCAATGTTCTTCTTCCAGCTGGGCCCTCGCGCTCGTGCCGCTTCCAGTTCGTCTTCAAATGATGCTGAGTCTGTCTCCATGAACACGTCGATCAGATCCCTAGCCTGCGTCAGATCCTTGCTTCTCTTCAAAGCGTTGGACTTGCGTTCTGGAGCAATGAGAAGCTTATGGATCGCGTACGTCATCGGCGGAGGTACGCGCACGAGCACGCCCGTGCCGTAAAGGCCCACCGCATCAACGCTTTCGTCGCCTAGATACTCCATGAACCGCAGAGCCTCGGCGGAGCACACGAGGTCATCGACGATTCGCGGCGATGTGCGGCCGCGCCCGTACTCGGTTAGGATATCGACTTGGAAGTTGTTCGCCGCCTTGAATACTTTAGGCAGTTTATCGTCGTTGCTCATGTGAGCCCGGAACGTCGGGTCTGCACGTTGGAGTATCTTTTCTAAATCCTGTGGCTCTTCCTTTGCCACGAAGGACGACACGAGCAGATCAGCATCGCCGGTGCTCAATGCGCTCGAAGGCAGGTATGCGCCAACCAAACACGGATAGGTTTGGTAGGCTGCTGTGCCCACGAGCACCACGCCTTGACGGAAAAGCCCCTCGTTCGCGATAACCTCAAGTACTCTTCCAAGCGGAAGCGACGGAGAAGGTATGCGCGCTTTCTTTAGCGCAGCGACCGTCGAACGCAGCCCCTTCGCGTTTTCCGATGCTTGTCTAATGGCATCGGCTTTGGCCACAGCAACAGGGTCGTCGGCGCGTCCGAGAGACATCTGCCGACGCGTGCCGCCATCTTTCGAGGTGAGGTAAAGGTACTCGCGCCCTTTGATTTTGCGAACCGTGATGGACCCATGGGAGATCTCCAGAAACCCTAGGGTCTGCAGGAGATCCGCGTACATCGTCTGGAAGTTGAGCGGGATGGGTCGCATGGTTAGATACGATTTTGTTTTTTGTATCTAACTTACGGTTAGATACAGAATCCGAGTTTCTGTATCTAACAGATTTCGTGGGATCAATCCAGCGCCGGTGTCCGAGTTGCCTGTGCCGCAGGATCGCATCTTGGTCCTGCGCCGCGACCGCATGGACTGGCTTTAACCGGCGTCCGCTCCTCTTGGCCGCCGAAGCAAGTCGCCCCGGCGCGAGCGCCGGCCATCAACTCGCGAGACCCCACCGCATAAAAAGTTTCCCGCAGATGGCGTCGCTCAAAACGAAGAAGAGCCGGAGCAGCGGCTGCTCCAGCTCTTCCCAGACACGTCAATGTCCGCTCGCTGACGGTTGCTCAGGCCATCATAGAGCGGCACTTATGTTCGGGCACGACATACGGCGGCCCGTGACGCACAACTCTGGCTTGCGACACGCGACCGGGCGGTTCTTGCGCCTCAACGCTTAGAAACGTCGTGCAACCAATTGGTCCCCAGGACGAAGCCTGAAAGGTGACCGGCGGTTCCCGCCAAATGGCGGTTTGGCACAGAGCTGGCGCACCGCTAGGGTGCTGTCTCACGTGCTGTCTCTCAGCAGTTTGTCGCGTGACGCGACGCGGTACTGAGGCCACTTAAACTGCGTCGACTGAGTCTGTCACTGACTTTGCCGGGCCCGGCACTTGCGGGCGTCCTCTTGCACTCCTAAGACTGGCACAACTGCCACGGCCCCGAAGCTGCACATAGTTGCATGCGCTCCCGGGGCTCATCCCACACCTCGGCTCCGGCGATGTCGCACAACACCTTCGGCCACTTATTCCGCGTGACGACTTGGGGCGAAAGCCACGGTCCGGCGCTCGGCTGCGTCGTCGATGGCTGCCCTCCGGGCCTGCCGCTGGAGGCCGCCGACATCCAGGCCTTCCTCGAGAAGCGCCGCCCCGGCCAGTCCCGCTATACGACGCAGCGCCAGGAACCCGACGCCGTCGAGATCCTCTCCGGCGTCTTCCCCGACGGCTCCGGCCGCCAGGTCACGACCGGCGCGCCCGTCTCCCTGCTTATCCGCAATGTCGACCAGCGCTCGAAGGACTATGGCGAGATCGCCGCCAAGTTCCGTCCCGGTCACGCCGACTACACATACTGGACGAAGTACGGCATCCGCGACTACCGCGGCGGTGGCCGTTCTTCCGCACGTGAGACGGCCGCGCGCGTGGCGGCGGGCGCCATCGCGCGCAAGGTCATCCCGGGCGTGACCATCCGCGGCGCCTTAGTCCAGATCGGCGATATCAAGGTCGACCGCTCGACCTGGGACTGGGACGCGGTCGACGCCAATCCCTTCTTCTGCCCTGATGCCGCTACGTCCGTCCGTTGGGCAGAGTATCTCGACAAGATCCGCAAATCCGGCTCATCGATCGGCGCCATTGTCGAGGTCGTCGCCGAGGGCATACCTGCGGGATGGGGCGCACCGCTGTACAGCAAGCTCGACCAGGACATCGCTTCGGCGATGATGAGCATAAATGCCGTGAAGGGCGTCGAGATCGGCTCCGGCATGGGCGCCGCGGAGCTGACTGGCGAGGAGAACGCCGACGAGATCCGTATCGGCAAAGACGGCAAGCCGTGCTTCCTCACTAATCACGCCGGCGGAATCCTCGGCGGTATCTCGACCGGCCAGCCGATCGTCTGCCGCTTCGCCGTCAAGCCGACGTCGTCGATCCTCACATCGCGCAAGACGATTGACGTCAACGGCGAGGAAACCGACGTCAGCACCAAGGGGCGCCATGATCCCTGCGTCGGTATAAGAGCGGTGCCGATCGGCGAAGCCATGCTCGCCATCGTGCTCGCTGACCACTATCTGCGCCACCGCGGACAGGTCGGCTGACGTCTCCACGCACGCTGCAATGCAATCGCGAAAAAATTCTGCGTGCTGAGCGCAAAATGTCGCGCGCACGGCTAGTCAAAGATAGTCGTCTGCGTTATCGTCGCATCACTAAAAAACAAGCAAATCTAACCACTAACGTTGCGACCGTTCGAGGCTCCGCAGCGCCCGTCTCTCCGTCTCGGAGAGCGTGCGCAGTGCTGGCCTGATGCGGGCGCGCGAACGAGAACACGTGCCTGCTGTTTGGCGCA
>CALRVN010000241.1:0-6253 GCA_943371625.1 Hyphomicrobium sp. CS1GBMeth3 | reverse complement strand
GTCACACGCTGGTCGTCACCTCCGACAAGGACGGCGCCACCTCGCAGCTCGACAAAGAGCTGCACGACGCCGAGATCGTGATCTCGCAGCCGTTCTGGCCCGCCTACATGACCGCCGAGCGCATCGCCAAGGCGCCGAAGTTGAAGATGATCGTCACCGCCGGCATCGGCTCTGACCACACCGATCTTCAGGCCGCCATGGATCGCGGCATCACCGTCGCCGAGGTCACATACTGCAACTCCAACAGCGTCGCCGAGCACGTGGTGATGCAGATGGTCTCGCTCGTCCGCAACTACATCCCCTCGTATAACTGGGTGATCAAGGGCGGCTGGAACATCGCCGACTGCGTCGCACGCTCGTACGACATCGAGGGCATGCACATCGGCACCGTCGCCGCCGGCCGCATCGGTCTGCGTGTGCTGCGCCTGCTGAAGCCTTACGACGTCCATCTCCACTACACCGACCGCCACCGGCTGCCGGAGGCCGTGGAGAAGGAGCTCAATCTCACGTTCCACAAGACTCCTGAAGACATGTATCCGCATTGCGATGTGGTGACGTTGAACTGCCCGCTGCATCCCGAAACCGAGCACATGATCAACGACAAGACGCTGAAGCTGTTCAAGCGCGGCGCCTATATCGTCAACACCGCGCGCGGCAAGCTGTGCGACCGCGACGCCATCGTGCGCGCGCTGGAATCGGGCCAGCTCGCCGGCTACGCGGGCGACGTCTGGTTCCCGCAGCCGGCACCGCAGGACCATCCGTGGCGCACCATGCCCCATCACGGCATGACCCCGCACATCTCGGGCACGTCGCTGTCGGCACAGACGCGTTACGCCGCCGGCACGCGCGAGATCCTGGAGTGCTACTTCGCCGGTAAGCCGATCCGCAACGAATACCTCGTCGTACAGGGCGGTAAGCTGGCAGGCGTCGGTGCGCACTCCTACAGCGCCGGCAACGCGACGGGCGGCTCGGAAGAAGCCGCCAAGTTCAAGAAGACAAAGTGAGGAAGCGCCACGGTGCCGAGCCTACCGGCTCGGCACCAAATCTCCGGGGGAAACTTTGACCGAAACAATCGAAACGCGCACCACACGGCGCAGCGCCGCCGCCTTGCGCGACCTGCCGTGGCGGTTGGCCCTGCTTGCCGGTATTGGCGCGACGGCAACGATCGCCGCGCTCGCCGAGGCGACGGCGCTTACGAGCCTCCCGCTCATCATCGCGCCGTTCGGCGCCACCTGCGCCCTCGTCTTCGGTGCACCGGCGAGTCCTCTGGCGCACCCGCGCAACGTCATAGGCGGTCACCTGATCTCGGCTGCGCTTGGCCTGCTCGCTGCGTCGTTGATCGTTTCCCCGCCCCTGGCCATGGCCGTCGGCGTGGGTCTGGCCATCGCGGGAATGCTGCTCACCGGCACCCTGCATCCGCCGGCCGGAGCCAATCCTATTGTCGTCGTGCTCGCGTCCGCCTCGTGGAGCTTTCTGCTTGCGCCGGTTCTCGCCGGCGCGGCGGCGATCGTACTGTTCGGTGCGGCCTATTACCGTCTGTGCACCGGCCACCCTTACCGGCTTACCACTCAGTAGTCTTGGAATGCGCTAAGCTCCGCGTCTCAGATTCGCTGGAGACTGCAACGATGAGCGATCCATCCGAGACGACGTGCCGTCTGATCCGCCCGCACGACACCTACGACGGTAAGCAGGGCCTCACCTACTTCAACGGCATCGCCGCCGAGACCACCGGGTCGAAAGGCATTTGCATGCACCTGCTCACCATCCCGCCGGGGGGGCGAGCGAAGGCGCACATGCACCAGAGCCACGAGACCGCGATTTACGTCCTCGAAGGCGAGGCCGTCGCGCTCTACGGCGATAAGCTGCAGCATCAGGCCGTGACCGCAGCCGGCGACCTTTTCTACATCCCGGCCGGCGTGCCGCATCTGCCGATCAACATCTCCGACAAGCCGATCTCGGCCGTCATCGCACGCACCGACCCGAACGAGCAGGAAAGCGTCGTCCTGTTGCCGGAGCTTGAGGTTTACGCCGACGCCGCCATCGCCGAACTCCTGGCCAAGAAAACGTACTAAATCCCCTCTCCCGGCGCTGACGGGTAGAGGGTTAGAGCCTGCCCCGGCGAAGGCCGGGCGTGAGGCGCAGCATCTAGCTTCATTGGCGAAGTCGATCGCGCAACGTTGGGAGCGATTGGATAGGTGGGTCCTCGGGACAAGCCCGAGGATGACGTATAAATCCCAATCCCGTCATGCCGGCGTCATGGCGAAGCCATGCTCCACATGGACCGCCGGCACCCACGCAAGTCTCCACGTTTGCAACGCTCGCAATGAGTCCGCGAGTCGCAGCCTCGCAAACTTGGCTTCACGAGAAACACGCGCTGAAGCTGGCATGGGTCCCGACCTCCGTCGGGATGACGTTGAGCGTAGGCACGCCGGTGCGTCTCCCCATTGCCCAGTGCCGAATGCCTATTGCCTCTTCAGTCGGCGATGGCCGCGGCGTCGAGCACCCAGGTGCTGCCCTGCAGCCGGCCCTCCGTCATCATCTCGACGCTCACCTGATGCGTCGACGTCTCGATGCCGAGGATCTTCACCGCCAGTGGCTTTGTGAACTGCCACGCGTCGCGGGTCCCTAACACCTGCTTCTCGTAGGTCTGCAGCGCCGCTGCATCGCCGGCCTGCTTCAGCCGTTGCCACTCCGCGAGCTTTGCAGCGTCCTCGAACCAGATCGAATTGGCTTTCACTTCCACCCACGCGCCGACGCGTAACTCCGCCGCGACGCATCCAACCGCGAGCGCGATCAGCACCAGCGCCGATAGCGCGCCACGTATCCAATGACCTGACAGCACCACGCTCACACCAGCCCCTTGCGCTGCTGGATCATCATGAACGTGTCGTACGTGTGCTCGGCGAGCTGGAACCACAGATAGTCCTCACCGCGGATGGCGAGCGTCGCCTCGTACACCTTCTTGAAGTCGGGGTTCTTCGCGCACAGCTCCGCGAACACCTCGTTCGACGCCTTGAAGCAGGCATCCAGCACCGCCTCCGAGAATGGCCGCGGTTCCGCCCCGCCGACCGCGAGCCGCCGCAGCGCCGCCGGGTTCTGCAGGTCATAGCGCGTCATCATGCTGGTATTGGCGATCGACGACGCCGCGCGGATCATCGCCTGATAAGGCTTCGGCAGCTCGTTCCACTTATCGATGTTGATGAAGAAGTGCAGCATCGCCTGCCCCTCCCACCAACCGGGGTAATAGTAGTACTTGGCGACCTTCGCGAAGCCGAGCTTCTCGTCGTCGTAAGGCCCCACCCACTCCGCCGCGTCGATCGTCCCCTTCTCCAGCGACGGATAGATGTCGCCGCCGGCAATCTGCTGCGGCACACCGCCGAGCTTCGCGATCACCGCGCCGGCCAAGCCGCCGATGCGCATCTTGAGCCCGCGCCAGTCCTCCGGCGTATTGATCTCGCGCCGATACCAGCCGCCCATCTGCGTTCCGGTATTGCCCCCCGGAAACGCGATGATCTTGTACTTCTCATAGAACGCATTCATCAGGTCGATGCCGCCGGCCTGATACATCCACGCGTTCTGCATGCGATAGTTGAGGCCGAAGGGGATCGCCGTGCCGATCGCGAAAGTCGGATCTTTGCCGACGTAATAGTACGACGCCGTGTGTGCGATCTCGACGCTGCCGTTCGTCACCGCATCGGCCGCATTCAGACCCGGCACGATCTCGCCCGCCGCAAACACGCGCACCCGGAAACTGCCATCCGACAATTCGGCCAGCGCCTTGGCGAACGTGTCGGCCGCGCCATGGATCGTATCGAGCGACTTCGGGAAGCTCGACACAAGCCGCCACTCGACCGTCGGCTTGGTTTGCGCGATCGCCGGCGCCGCAATGCTTGCACCCGCTGTACCCGCAGCGGCAGTCTTGAGAAACTTGCGGCGATTCAGCTTGTCCGTCACGGACTACTCCCATCGATGCCTGCCGCCACGTGCCCCCGGTCCGCCATGGCCGTCAAGCCGCTCGGTGTTCCGAAATACTCAGTTGATCTTCCTGAGGCACTGGCACTGGACGAATATGGTGTGCCACGTATCCGCGGAAGACTGGAACTGAAGTTCGGCATTGCCGAACCTGTCAAATCCCATCACCTCCAACGTTGCACCCACCTGCACCTCAATGTCGCGAACGTCATCATCCGGCAATCCTTGGATTAGCGCAGTCGGAATCTCGCAAAGTTCAACGATATCGCCAGTACCAATGGGCGCACCGTTAATGTCAGTGGGCGTCACACGCTTCTCTCCGTAAATCGGCTTATTTATCCTAGGCGCCGAATTTATAATTTCCTTGTCCGCGTGAGGTTAGCCTGCGGCTTGCCGGCAGGCCCACTCGGGCCTAAACCGCTGCCATGCAACCGGGCGAGAACGATCACGAAGTGACAGGCGTGCTGCTGGCCGGCGGTCGCTCCTCCCGCATGGGCGGCCACGACAAGGCGCTACTGGAAATCGGCGGCAAGCCGATGCTGCTGCACGTCCTCTCCCGCCTGCGCCCCCAGGTCGGCCGCATCGTCATTAACGCCAACGGCGACCCTGCGCGCTTCTCCGGCTATTGCCTTCCCGTGGTAGCGGACTCGATCGGCGGCCACGAAGGCCCGCTCGCCGGTCTGCACGCCGGCATTGAGTGGGCGCGCGCCGAGACGCCCGACGCGAAGTTCATCGCCAGCGTGCCCGTCGACTGCCCCTTCCTGCCCCTCGACCTCGTCGCCTGCCTTAAGGCTGCACTCCTCGCCGCCAACGCCTCGTGCGCCATCGCGGCATCGGGTGGTGAGCGGCACCCCGTCGCCGGGCTTTGGAGCGTCGAGCTGCTCCCCGCGCTCGCGACCTCGCTGCAACAGAACATGCGCGCCCTGCATCGCTTCGCCGACGCGCAAGGCTGCGCCGTCGCCGACTTCGGTCCCGTCGACATCGGCGGCACCAGCGTCGATCCGTTTTTCAACGTCAACGCACCCGCTGACCTCGAAAAGGCGCGAGCGCTCTTCCAGTCCGAGAGCGCCCGTGGCTAAGCCGCCTGTCTTCGTCGGCATCGTCGGCTGGAAGAACTCCGGCAAGACCACGCTCGTCGAGCGCGTCATCCCTTTGCTCGTGCGCCGCGGTCTGAAGGTTATGACCGTCAAGCACACGCACCATGACCTGGGCCCGCTCACCGGCGCGACCGACGGCGAACGCCATATGAAAGCCGGCGCGCTGAAAACCTTCGTCATCGCCCCCGACGCCTGGGAGATATCCGGCGCCCGCCAGGCCGGACCGCCACCCACGCTGGATCAGCTGACCCCGCACCTCGCCGCCGCCGATCTCGTCATCGTCGAGGGCTATAAGAGCGCGCCGATCCCCAAGATCGAGCTTCGCCGCACCTCCACCAAGACCCAGCAGCCCCTCGCGCCCGACGACACTCACGTCGTCGCCGTCGCCGCCGACTATGCAGCCGAGGCCGGACGACTGCCGCTCTTTGCGCTCGACGACGTCGAAGCCATCGCCGCCTTCATCGCGGACCTCGCCGGGTGAGCCATGCTGGATAAACGCCGCCCTTTTCCTTCCATCGCCGCCTGAGATAACCCGCCGCGACGATGACCAGCACCACGCCCACCGCCGCCCAAAGCGCCCACGATCCGAAGGAGCGGCCGACCTCCGGCTCAAATCCGTCCCGCGGCGCCGGCACCAGCTGCCCGGCCCGATCGGCGCCGCCCGCACCGTTCCACCCGGCCGAATCCGCTCTGACGGGGAGATTGGCCCCCGCCTTGACCGCGAGCCACTCGAGCAGGCCTATCAGCAACCTCAACGACATTTGGCACGCATCTCGTGCTCCGCGGGGCCTAAGCGCTTCGCGCTCGTACGCAGCCCCGGCCGATTGGGGGCGCCCAATCCGAGAAGCCCCTTGAATGCCCAGCCGCGGGCGCTAGCTTAACGCCGACGGCAAGACCATCTATGACATGGTGCCACCGCCGTCCAAACCGCTAAGGGAGCACGCCGACGATCGTGGGCGCTCATACAAAAAATATCCAGCCGCGGGCCACGCTCGTTGATCGCTACGGTCGCTCGATCACCTACCTCAGGGTGTCGGTGACGGATCGGTGCGACTTCCGCTGCGTGTATTGCATGTCCGAGAACATGAGCTTCCTTCCCCGTCGCGAGTTGCTGACGCTGGAAGAGCTCGATCGCCTGTGCACCGCGTTCGTCGACCGCGGCGTGCGCAAGCTGCGCATCACCG
>CALRVN010000240.1:0-6255 GCA_943371625.1 Hyphomicrobium sp. CS1GBMeth3 | reverse complement strand
TACCTCTATCGCAGCAGTCGCACTCGCATCGTCCATCGGTGCCGCATTTGCGGTCGAGCGGCCGTCTCGCAGCGAATACAATCTGTCGACTCCCTACGAGCAGATGACACCGGCACAGGTCGGCGCCGCCAAGGCCGCTGCCAAGAAGCGCAAGGTGACACGGCTTTCGGTGTGCGCCGATCCCGGCAACATGCCGCTGTCGGACAATCAGCGGGAGGGTTTCCAGAACAAGATCATCGAGCTCATCGCCGATCACCTCGGCGCGCACGTCGAGTACTTCTGGCGCCCCTACCTCGAGCGCGGCCTGACGCGGGAAACGTTCGAGAACAACGAGTGCGACATCCTCTTGGAGATGCCCAGCGACTCCGCGGCGGTGCTCACGACGTTGCCGATTTACCGCTCGACCTACGTGCTCGCGTACCTCGCCGACAGGAAGTACGACTTTAAGAGTCTGGAAGATCCCCGCCTTCAGAAGCTGAAGATCGGGACGTACCAGCACTCGGCGATCCGCATGGCGCTCGCCGCGCACGGCATAAAGAATCTGCAATCGCTGGCGATCGTCACGCCCGACGCCGACCTGCGGCCGGAGAACCAGCCGTGGCGGCAGCTTGAGAAAGTTGTGAGCGGGGAGATCGATGTCGCCGGCGTGTGGGGGCCGTTTGCCGGCTGGTTCCAGAAGGTGAAGGGCGCTCCCATCACGGTGCAGCCGGTGAACCTGATGGAGAACGACATCCCGCTCGAGTTCAGTCTCTCGATCGGCGTGCAGAACACCGACGTGGTACTGAAATTCGTGCTCGACAACGCCCTGATGGCCAAGAAGGACGAGATCGACAAGATCCTGAATGACTTTGGCGTGCCGCTGGTCCAATGCAGCGACTGCATCGTGGCCGGGACCATCCCCTCGCACGGCTCATATGAGAAGGCGCTGTCGAAGAAGTACGAGGAGCGCTACCTGAAGTCGGCAACGGCGCGGCCGGCGACCAGCGCTGCATCCGAAGATCAGATCGTGTCGCAGAAGCGGCTCGAGGATTGGCTGGCGGGGGGTGCGGACGTCAACGCGGAGCTCACCAACGCCGTCATCGCCTTCGACCCGGAGCGCGTGAAGTTCCTGATCGGCAAAGGGGCCGACGTCAACAAGCTTAGCGACAACGGCTATGCGCCATTGCACACGGCGGCGCGAAGCCGAAACTCGGACCTGGTAAAGCTGTTGCTCGAGAACAAGGCGGACCCAAACCTGCCCGACAGCGACGGCATGAGCCCGCTCATCCACGCCATCATGCGCAACCACGTTCCCTCGATCGAGGCACTCATCGCGGCGGGGGCCGATATCGAGCGTGAGACCAACCAAGGCTACACGCCATTGGAAGTGGCGATCGGCGAGGACCAGCTGTTCGCGGCGGAGACACTTATCAAGGCCGGGGCTAAAGTGGATGTCGCCAGCGGAAAGACGCAGATCACGCCGCTGATGCTCGTCGCCTCACAGCTCGTTCCGCAGGCACGCGCGACGCACCTCGCCGCCGGGCCGACGCCGATCGACATCGCCGAACTGCTGATCGCGCATGGCGCGAAGGTCGACGGGAAATCGGCGGCCGGCGTGACCCCGCTTATGGTGGCGGCCGGCCACAACAACGCGCCCATGATCGGGCTGCTCCTGGGAAAAGGTGCCAATCCCGCGATTAAAAATAACGTTGGCAAAACGGCGCTTGACGTCGCACGTGAGGCTCGCAACGACGTGGCCATTGGAGCGCTGCAACTGTTGGCAACGCCGTCTCCGAACTGAGACATTAGCTCAGCGAACGTCGGCGCGTTCCCCCAACGGACAGGACGACAAGAATGCGAATTGCATCAGTCTTTGCGGTCATGGTGGCAACGGCCGGCATGACGGCCGCCGATGCGGCCCAGCTCTATATCAGCAATGAGAAGGACAATACGGTCACCGTGCTGGACAGCACGACGATGAAGCCCGTAAAGCTCATCAAGACTGGCCGCCGGCCGCGGGGTATCCGCATTACGCCTGACTTCAAGGAAGTCTTGGTATGCGTCGGCGATGACGACGCCATCGACGTGATCGACACCACGAAGATGGAAGTCGTGCGATCGATCCCCACGCTGGCGGACCCCGAATATCTGGACGTCGAGCCCAATGGCAAGCGCATGTTCATCGCCAACGAGGACGACGCGATGATCTCGGTGACCGACATCGCCGACGGCAAGGTCGACGCAGAAATACCCGTAGGCATCGAGCCGGAAGGCATCGCCTTCAGCGCTGACGGCAAGATCGCGGTGGCCACTTCCGAATCCACCAGCATGGCCCACTTCATCGATACGGCGACATATAAACTGTTTGCAAACGTGCTGGTCGATACCCGTCCGCGCGCAGCGCTTTACGAGCCCGGCGGCACACACGTATGGGTGACCTCCGAGGTGGGCGGGACGCTGGCGATCATCGACGCCAAGAGCTACAGGGTCGTCAAGAAAATCGGGTTCGCCATCGAGGGCGTGCGCGATGAGCTGATCCAGCCGCTCGGCATTCGCTTCTCCAAGGACGGCAAGAAGGGTTTCGTCGCCTTGGGCCGCGCCAATCGCATCGCCGTGTTGGACGTGGAGAAGCTGGAGGTGACCAACTACATCCTGGTCGGACAGCGGCCCTGGCATATGGAGCTCTCGCCCGATGGCTCGAAGCTCTATACGGCCAACGGCCTCACCAACGATCTGACCATCATCGACGTCGCTACGCTGAGAGCTGAGAAATCGGTTCCGGTCGGCCGCCTGCCCTGGGGCATCGCCATCAAGCCCTAGGGGAAATCAGCGCGAGGCAAACTCTGCAGTGCCCGGGAAACAATCGTATTTTGCCGGGAAGTCTTCCCTGGTTGCCGGACTATCCTGTCACTAGCCTCCGCGCGTCGCCCGTGCGCTACGCACGCGCGCAGAAGTGATGTGCACCGGCCAGAGCGAGGCGTGGCCGCGTGTAACGGGCCTTCGAGACAGGACAGGAAACCTCCATGCAAAGTTTAGCTCGCAAGGTCGCGGCGGCGCTCGCCGTCGGCGCGGCCCTTGCTTACGTGCAGCCACTAATGGCCGCGGACACGACACCGCCGCCAGCGAGCGGAGCAACGTCGCCGGCCGCGCCCGCTGCGCCTCCAGCACCAGGCGCTGCGGCTCCAGTCGTAACGGTTGGCGGCGTCCGGCCGGAACCGCCGACGGCCGCCGCGCTCGAAGAACTGACAAAGGGGATGAAGCCGCTCGAGCGCGGTGCCGCGTCGCCGAAGGGTACGCTGAAGAACCCCTACACGGACAATCCTGAAGCTATCGAGCAGGGAAAGAAGCTCTACTTCGGCAAGAGCTGCAACGGCTGTCATGGCGGCGGCGGCGGTGGCGGCATGTGCCCGCCGCTGACCAACACCGTGTGGGTCTACGGTGACACCGACGACACGTTGTTCCGCCTGATCTCGCTGGGCAGCCAGGACCTGCAGAAGCAGGGCTATGTGCGCAAGGGATCCGAAGGCGTTGTCGGTCCGATGCCGCCATTCGGCGAGCTGATCGATAGCGACCAGGACGTATGGAAGATCATCGCCTGGATCCGCACCAAGTTCGGCGGTGGTCCCGAGCGGCGCCACTGGTAATCGCACACTTCGAAAGTGATATTGGGGTCCGTGGAGCCGAGCTTCACGGACCCTTTCTTTGTGCAGGCGGTTGCACAAAAAAATCCGCTCCTGCACTGGGGGTGACAGGAGCGGTCGCAATTCGCGAAAGTAGGTAAGTAGGGTCAGTAGCGTAGAGTGGTTCGTCAGAACTTGACGCGGATGCCTCCGTAAGCAGCGAACGGAATGGCCGGCGTGATCGTGCGGCGGTTGTCGTCGTCGTACTTCAAGCCGTTGAGCGACGGGTCGGGTCCATTGCCCGTGCCGGTGCAATTGTCGGCGTCGTTGTTGGCTCCGCCGCAGCCCGGGCCAGCCTGCTGTGCAAGGTTCCGGTTGATGTACGTGCCGTAGATCCCGTACTGCGCGTCGAACAGGTTTTCGATCAGGCCGTACAGCTGCACGTGCTCGGTGACGTTGTAGGACGAGTGAACGTTTACCCTGCCGTAGCCGCCGAGCGGCGTGTCCAAATTGCTTTCGTCTCCAAAGAAGATCTGGTTGCTGGCGGCGACGAAGTCGGCGCCGACGACCCACTTTGGCGTAACCAGGTAGTCGAGGCCGGCCTTGAACCTGTGGCGCGGGACGCCCGGCATACGGTCGCCGGCGCTGATCGACACGCAGGTCGCTTCGTCCTCTCCGTCAAAGCCAGGGATCAGATCTTCACACTCGTCCGCCTTCGGGTTGTTCTCGGCGGCGATAATGTTGGCCGTCTGGAAGGTCGCGTCGACGAACGAGTAGCTGAGATAGCCCATCCAGCGCTGCGCCCGATACGTTGCGCTTGCCTCGATACCCTGGCGAAGCGTCTCACCGGCGTTGGCGAAGTAGCCGCGCCCCTGCTGGCTGTCGGCGATCATGATGATGTCGTTCTCGTTGGTGGCGCGGAAGACCCCGAAGCTCCAATCCAAGTGGTCGGCGCCGTTCCACGTCGCAAGCTCACCGCGTACGCCGGCCTCCCAGGTCTTCGATACGACCTGCTTGAGCGGCGGATCGGACGCCAGAGCGCTTTCGATGATGCACGGGTTCTCCGGATCCGAGCACGCGATCTCCGAAGCGGTCGGTGCGCGGTTCGCCTCCGAGTAGCCGCCATAGACCGACATTCCTGGAAGGAGCTTGTAGGTCAGACCAACCGAGGGATTGAAGCGGTAGAACTCGTTGGTGCCGTTCAGCTTGTCGAGTGATGAGTCGCCGGTGTTCTCGATCTCGATGCGCGCGTAGTTCCAGCGGCCACCGAGTGTGAGCGACAGCTTGTCGGTCAGTTCGAGGGTATCGACTGCGTAGACGCCCACGTAGTCGTTGGTGGTGGTCAGCGAGCGCGGCGTCACGGCCGAAGCGTTGAGCAACGCGTCACACGCGGCCGGATCGGGCTCGTCCTCGCACTCGACCCCTTGGCCGCTCGACAAATCCGATTGGCCGGTGAGCGTCTCGCCCGTCCCCTTCACGACATAGTGGTCGAGGAAGTAGCCGAGCTCGCTCGATGCGCGATACTTGACGTTGCCGTGGTCGTAGCTGCTGCCCACTACGAAGTGGTTGCCCATTCCGAACAGCTTCGACTTGTCAGCCGCCTGCAGGGCCACACCCCAGCTTTCCGCGTCCTGGCCGGTCTTATCGATCGAGCCTAGAGGGGAATAAACCGGGTCACCGTTATAGGTGCCGATTTGCACGCCCGAATTGTCTTCCAGGGGCGCGCCGCCCAGCCCGAAGATTGGCTGCCCGTCTTCACTGCAGAGCTCGGTATTGACCTGGCTGGGATCATCCAACAGTTCCGACTCTGCGCACTCGGAGAACTCCGAGATGTTGCCGTCGATGTGGCTCTGGCGGAAGTTGCGATGGTAGGCGACACCGGACACGGTCGTCGTCGGCGTCACGTCGATCTTGCCGTTTGCCGAGAACATTTGCATGTCGCTGTCGGTGATCTGCGGCGACGTGAAGGTGCGCTCCCTGCCACCGAAGTCCAGCAGTTCCTCGGGCACGGCGGCGGTCACACCGACATGACTCTGGGCGCCGGTGTAGTTCAGGTGGAACTCAGAGTCGGTACCTTTGAAACCCAGATCGAAATAACCGCGGCGCTCCTCGGTGTCGGAGAAATCGCGGAAGCCGTCGTCGTTGATGCCTTCGAAAGCACCGTAGATTGCGATGCCGCCGCTTTGCGCGCCGGCCTGCACGCCGACCTGGCGACGACCGAACGAGCCCGCGCGCGTGTCGACCTCGGCACCGTGGAAACCGAAGCCATCCTTCATGGTGATGCCGATGGCACCGCCGATGGCATTCAGACCGTAAATTGGATTGGCGCCCATGACGGCGATGCCGTCGATGGCGTTGGAGGGCAGGAAGTCCCAGTTGACGGTGTCGCCGAACGCCTCGTTGATGCGGACGCCGTTCTGATAGACGGCAAGGCCCTGTGGCAGGCCGTTGACGGGAGACGCCTCGAAGCCGCGGTACTGGATGCCGGTCTGGAACTGGTTGCCCTGTAGGTCATCGATCATGACCGAGGGAATGCGGCTGTTGAGGAACTCCTGCGGGATCACGGAGCCATCGCGGCGAATATCGCTCGCGTTCATTACGGAAACGCCGCGCGGAATCTGCGCGATCGGGATCTCGCTTCCGGCGAGCGGGGCTG
>CALRVN010000239.1:0-6262 GCA_943371625.1 Hyphomicrobium sp. CS1GBMeth3 | reverse complement strand
TCGACAATGAAAGCGGTCCGCCCCTAGAAGAGCCGGGGATTGTGGGTGCAGCTTTTTGGGCACGCGCACGGACATTGCTCGGCCCACGTTGCGTCAGTGAGGGAGGCCCGACCATGTCTACGACCGACGTGCATATTGCGCCGCCGGCCGCGTCGTTTTTCGCGGGCGCGAAGGACAGCGCTCCCGAGGCCCAGCCCCAGTCGGCGTTCGACGCCGTGATGCCGGAAAGCACGCGCGGGCGCGAGCGCTTCATCCCAGTAACCCGCTTTGCGCTGCTCGACCGTCTGACATCTCCGACCGCGTGGCCGGCAGGGAAGGCGAAAGAGGCGCGCCGGCTTTTCCGCTACCTCGATCATTGGCGACGCCAGCAATACAACGCCGAGCTGCACGAGCTGGAGGAGACATACGAGCCGTTCAGCCCCGACAGCGACCTCTTGATGACGCGCGCGTTCACGCCGGACGAGCGGCGCGTCATGCAGGCGCGGGTGATGCAGGGAATGCAGCGCATCCTCACGCAAGCAAACTACGTACAGATCGACCACAACGACGTGGCGCAAGTGCTGACGCAGGATTCAGCCTACGGCCTCGACCTGCACGTCGATCTCGACGTGTTCGAAGACGTGCTGCTGTTCTATCGTGGGGCATCGACCAAGCGCGATCAGCGGCGGCGGTGGAACAAGTTCTACCTGCGCGAGCACTTCGACATCCCGATTTTCCAGCGCCTGTTTCTGCTCTTCAAGCTGAAGCCGTTCGACGCGCACGTGCGCCAGCTGATGGAGAAAAAGAAGCTCAGCCGCCGCGATGCCGAGAAGGCTGTCAGGCGGGCGCGCGAGAGCATTCCGCCGGTGGTGAAGGACAGCTGCATCTATATGAAGCTGTTCAAGAACATCCCGAGGAACGATCTCGAGATGGTGTTCCCGAACACGCGCGTGCGCTTCCGTTTCTATGACAAGCTGCGCCTCGGGGCGACGGCAGGCGGCGGTCTCACGCTCGGCACGGTCGGCGCGGTGGGCAAGGTCGCGCTGCTGGCCACCAATCCCATCGCGGCGGCGGGCGCGCTGGTGGGCCTCGGCGGTATCGCCTTCCGCCAAGCCATGAACTTCATGAACCAGAAGCAGCGGTACATGGTGGTGATGGCGCAGAACCTTTATTTCCACGCCATGGCCGACAATCGCGGGGTGATGCTGAAACTCGCCGCGCGTGCGGCTGAGGAAGACATCAAGGAAGAGATGCTGCTGTACGCCGTGCTCACCAAGGAGACGTGCCGGCGGCGGGACATTCCGCAGATCGACGCGGCGATCGAGCAGTACCTGGCAGCGAGCTTCGGGGTAAGCGTCGACTTCGACATCACCGACGCGCTGGATCGCCTCATTGCGGACGGCATCGTCACCGAGCTGCCCGACGGCACGCTGAAGACCCTGCAGCCTGTGGAGGCCGCAAAGCATATCGACGCCAAGTGGGACCTGTTCCTCGATCAGCTGCCCGAACCGATCAGCGCCGAAGGCATGGAGTTCTCGGGCGACGAGCCGCCCTTGTCAGCACCGACGGCTTGAGGCACAGCTGCGGCCCCGGTTGGCGGCAGGGCGCAGCAAGAAGAAAAAATGGCCAGCATCAAGCTATCCGTGCGCACGGGCGACCTTGGCGTGGCGCAAGCGATCGAAGCTTCGCTGCAGGAGCACGATCCGCCGCTCGATGCGGTGACGATGTTCGAGGACGGCCCGAGTGCGTGGCTGATCGAGGCCTATTCGCAGAGCCGTGAAGACGCAGAGGCCGCAGCGGCGTCGCTGCCGGTGGCGGCCGAGGTCGAGGAACTGCCGGACGCCAACTGGGTGGCGATCTCGCAGGCAGCATTGCCGCCTGTACACGCCGGGCGCTTCATCGTGCACGGCAGCCACGACCGGGAACGTATTCCCTACGGGCCGCGTGCCATCCTGATCGACGCCGGCGAGGCCTTCGGAACCGCGCATCACGCAACGACACTTGGCTGCCTTATGGCCATCGACCGGCTGACGCGGCGCAGCAGGTTTCAACGCGTGCTCGACCTCGGTTGCGGATCGGGGGTGCTGGCGATCGCGGCATCGCGGGCGTTGCCGGCTGCACAGGTGTTCGCTTCGGACAACGATCCCATCGCGGTGGAGGTGGCGCACGGCAACGCCGTCACAAACGGGGCGCGGCAGATCCGCTTTGCCTGTGCGCTCGGGCTGGACCATCCGCTGCTGCGGCGCGCCGCGCCGTTCGACCTGATCATCGCCAACATACTCGCGGGGCCGCTGCGTGCGCTTTCGGGGGACGTGGCGGCGGCCCTGCGGCGGGGCGGGTTCGTCGTGCTGTCCGGCATTCTCAACCCCGAAGCGCCGGGGGTCATCGCCAGCTACCGTGCGCACGGGTTCGACGTCCTGGAGCGGCGGCAGATCGGCGACTGGACAACGCTGACGCTGCGCCGCCGGGGTTGATCCGGCGATCCTCCCAACTTCACCCTCCCCCCTTGCGGGGGAGGGTTAGGGGTGGGGGGTGTCCACAGTGTGCGAGGTGGTGCACCACCCCCTCCCCGGCCCTCCCCCATCAAGGGGGAGGGAGAGAACTAACAACCCCGAACTGGTGAATTGCGGGGTTGGCCGCGGGCGCTTAAACAAGCTGCCATGTTTCAGACCTTCGAAAGCCAATCCGAGCGCGGCGCCTCGAGCGACCGCATCAAAGAGCTGCGGCGCCTGATGGCGGCGCAAAAGCTCGACGCCTATCTCGTGCCGCGCGCCGACGAGCACCAGGGCGAGTACGTGCCGGCATCGGCAGCGCGGCTAAAGTTCCTCACCGGCTTCACCGGCTCGGCGGGGCTCGCCATCGTCACGAAGAAGGCGGCGGAGCTGTTTACGGACGGCCGCTACACGGTGCAGGCCAAGGCCGAGCTGGAGCCGGGGCTGATCGACGTGTCGCTCATTCCGCGCGCGAACATCGGCGCGTGGCTGGCGGAGCACTTGTCGAAGGGCGCGCGCGTCGGCTTCGATCCGAAGCTGCACACGATCGCCGAGATCGAGCGTCTCACCGCACCGCTGGAGCCGGCGGGGATCAAGCTCGTGCCGGGGTCGCGCAATCTCGTCGATGCGGTGTGGGGGCGTGAGCGTCCGCGGGCGCCGCAGGACCCGGTGTTCCTTCATCCGCAGAAGTATTCGGGCCGCTCGGCGCAGGACAAGATCGCCGACATCCAGAAGAAGCTGAAATCCGACAAGCAGGATGCGGTGGTGCTGACGCTCAGCGACAGTGTCGCCTGGGCGTTCAACATTCGCGGCTCCGACATCCCGCACACGCCGGTCGCGCTCGCGTTCGCGATCGTGCCCGCGAGCGGGAAGCCCGAGCTTTTCGTCGCGGCGGAGAAACTCGAGCCGGCGGTGCGATCGCAGATCGAAACGTTTGCCAAGATTGCCGCGCCGAAGGCGCTCGACGCGCGCCTCAAGGCATTGCGCGAAGGCGGAAAGCGCGTGCGCCTCGATCCGAACACGGCGGGGTATTCGTTCGCACGGGCGCTCGGCGGGGCGAAGAAGATCAGCCGCGGTGCCGACCCGACGCTGGGTCTCAAGGCGATCAAGAACACCGCTGAGATCAAAGGCGCGCGCGCGGCGCACCTGCGCGACGGGGCTGCCGTCACGCGCTTCCTCGCCTGGCTCGATGGCGCGGCAGCGGGCGGATCGCTGGACGAGATCGAGGCGGTGCGGCGGCTGGAAGGGTTCCGGCGCGCGACCAACCAGCTGCGCGAGATTTCGTTCGACACCATCTCGGGTAGCGGCCCGAACGGCGCCATCGTGCACTATCGCGTGTCGGAGGCCACGAACCGAAAGCTCAAGCCGGGCGAGCTGTTCCTGATCGACAGCGGTGCGCAGTATCTCGACGGCACGACAGACATCACGCGCACGGTCGCCATCGGCAAGCCGACGGCGGAGATGCGAGACCGCTTCACGCGGGTGCTGAAGGGGCACATTGCGATTGCGTCGGCGCGGTTTCCCAAAGGCACGCGTGGCATCGACCTCGACCCGTTCGCGCGGCGGGCGCTGTGGGAGGCGGGGCTCGACTTCGACCACGGCACGGGCCACGGGATCGGAAGTTACCTGTCGGTGCACGAGGGGCCGCAGTCGATCTCGCGCGCGGGCATGGCGGTGATCGAGCCGGGGATGATCATCTCCAACGAGCCGGGGTATTACAAAGAAGGCGCGTACGGAATTCGCATCGAGAACCTGGTGCTGGTGAGCGACCTCGAGAAGGTGGCGGGCGGCGACCGCGAGACGATGGGCTTCGAGACGCTGACGCTGGCGCCGCTCGACCGGAGGCTCATCGCGGCGGAGTTGATGAGTCCCGCGGAGCTGGAATGGCTCAACGCTTATCATGCGCGGGTTCACGCGGCGCTGGCGCCCGAGGTCGATGACGAGACGCGCGTGTGGCTGAAGGCGGCGACGGCGCCGCTCTAAAGTCGCGTGGGGCGGCCAGCGACGCGCGCCGATATTCGAAGGCTCGATAAGCTTAGTCCAATCTCGGGTGCGCGGGATAGCACGCGGCACTATGCAAAGGCCGCGCGGGCGCCTACCTGCTTTCCATCGCTCCACGAAGAGGCGGGGGCCCCTCGATGACATCGCGCCAGCTGCACCTTGCGGCGTTCATGCGTCCGGTGAGCATTCACACCGGCGCCTGGCGTTATCCCGGCGCCTACGCCGACGGCAATTTCAACTTCGAGCATCTGAAGTCGTTCGCGCGCAAGCTCGAGGCGGCCAAGTTCGACGCGTTCTTCATGTCGGACCATCTGGCGCTGCTCAACATGCCGGTCAACGCCTTGAAGCGCAGCCACACGGTCACCTCGTTCGAGCCTTTCACGCTGTTGTCGGCGCTGGCGGCCCTGACGGAGCGTATCGGTCTCGTCGCCACTGCGTCGACATCGTTCGACGAACCGTTTCACATCGCGCGCCGCTTCGCCTCGCTCGACCACATCAGCGGCGGGCGTGCAGGATGGAACATCGTCACCACTGCGAACCCGGACGCGGCGTTGAACTTCGGCTACGAGGAGCATCTCGACCACGATGCCCGCTACGTGCGTGCGCGCGAGTTCTACGATGTCGTGACCGGGCTGTGGGACAGCTTCGCCGACGACGCGTTCGTGCGCGACGCCGAGACGAGTATCTACTTCGACCCTTCTCGCCTGCACGTTCTCGACCACAAGGGGCCGCAGTTGTCGGTGCGTGGACCGCTCAACATCGCCCGACCGGTCCAGGGCTGGCCGGTGATCTTCCAGGCCGGCGCTTCCGATGCCGGGCGCCAGCTCGCTGCCGAGACGGCGGAGGTCGTATTCGGTGCGGAGTCGAAGATCGCCGCGGGGCAGGAATTCTATTCCGACGTAAAGGGCCGAATGGCGGTGGTCGGGCGCGATCCCAACGATCTCAAGATACTACCGGCGGCGCTGGTCATCGTCGGCGACAGCATCGACGAAGCGCGGGCGAAGCGGGCGCATCTCGACAGCCTCGTGCACTACGACAGCGGCATTGGCTCGCTCAACACGCAGCTCGGCTATGACGTTTCCGGGTTCGATCCGGACGGGCCGCTTCCCGAAATCCCGGAAACGAACGACAGCAAGAGCGCGCGCAAGCGGCTGGTCGAAGCCGCGAGGGACAAGAAGCTGACCATTCGCCAGCTGGCGCAAAAGGCGGGAAGCTATGCCGGGCTGGCGTTCGTCGGCACGCCGTCCTCAATCGCGGATGGCATGCAGGAATGGCTTGAGGCGCGCGCCTGCGACGGGTTCGTGGTCATGTTTCCGTGGGTGCCGGGCGGTCTCGACGACTTTGTCGAACGGGTTGTGCCGGAATTGCAGCGCCGCGGACTGTTCCGGCTCGAGTACGAGGGCCGCACGCTGCGCGAGCACCTCGGCTTGCAGCGCCCGGCGAACCAGTTCTTCCCGTAGGTCAGCCGGCGCCGTTCAGCCGCCGGAGGCGGTGCGGAGGGGCGGCGAGGAGAGACGGCGCTTCAGCATCTCCGGCGTGAGGCCGAAATCATCCAGCGCGTAGGCGTGCTTGCCGTGCTTGTCGCTCGGGTGATCGGCAAGCCACTTCTGCGCGCGCGCCTTGAAGCCGGGGTCGTTCGGATAGCCGAAGCGATCATACAGCGACGCCGCCATGGCGGCGGGATCGCGCACCAGCTCGTCATACGAAACCGGGATGAGCTGGCCGGGCGGCACGAGCTGCATTGCTGCCTGTCCTGCGGCCTCGCAGTCCTCGGCGAGGCCGAGCGCGAA
>CALRVN010000238.1:0-6305 GCA_943371625.1 Hyphomicrobium sp. CS1GBMeth3 | reverse complement strand
AATTCCGGATCGAGACTGCAGATCGAAGCCAACGCCGCGGGACAAAGCGACCGGGTCATCGTCGGCGGCACGGTCAACCTGACGGGGGCGATACTCGAAGTCATCGCCGCGGCGGGCAACTATGCACCGTCGACCGAGTACACGATCATCGCCAACCAGGGTGGAAGCGCCGTGAATGGCTCGTTCGTGCAGATCACGAGCAGCCTCGCATTCCTGACGCCGACGGTGATCTATGACGGCGGCGACGGCAACGATGTCGTGCTCACGCTGAGCCACGGTGGCAACAATCCGGTGCAGTTCTGTTCAGTCGCGACGACGACGAACCAGTGCAACGTCGGCAATGCGGTGCAGAAGCTGGGCGACGGCAATCCGCTCTACGATGCGGTGCTGGTGCAGACCGCCGATGGTGCGCGGCAGGCGTTCACCGCGATGTCGGGCGAGGTGCATTCGACGGTGTCGAGTACGCTCGCTAACGACAGCCATTACGTGCGCGACATCCTGCTCGGGCGCCTGGTGCAGGCGTACTATGCGGGCAACACCGGCGGGACGCAGGTCGCAGCGCTCGGCGCCAGCGGCCCGACGACGGCGGGCGGGTTCGACGGCGCGCCGATGATGGGGCTCGGTATGGGGTCGGGCGCTGCGGGTGGCGACCACGTTGCCGCGGCCTCTCCGATTACCTTCTGGACGCAGGGCTACGGTGCCTGGGCCGACTTCGAGGGCAACGGCAACGCGGCAGGCGCCAATCGCACGCTCGGCGGGTTCATGTCGGGCATGGACGCGATGTTCAACGACAACTGGCGCGTCGGCGGTGCGCTGGGCTATGCGCGCACGGACGTGAGCGTCGGTGATGGGCGGTTCTCGTCGGCCGACATCGACAGCTACCAGCTTGCCGCCTACACGAGCGGCGAAGTGGGCTCGTTCGTGATGCGCGGCGGCGGGGTCTGGTCGTGGAGCAATATCGACACGAACAGGGCGGTGATCTTCCCGGGCTTCTCCGAGAATGTCGGTGCGAACTACAGCGGCAACACGGGACAGGTGTTCGGCGAGGTGGCGCTGCCGCTGTCGCACTGGAACGTGGCCTATGAGCCGTTTGCGGGTCTTGCATGGGTCGGCGTCGATACGGGCGGCTTCAGCGAGACGGGCGGCGATGCTGCGCTGGCGTCAACCGGCAGCTACGAGAGCGTCGGCTACATGAGCCTCGGGATACGCACCGCAGGATCGATGTTCGTTCATGGAACGGAGATCATCCCGCGGGGGTCGGTGGCGTGGCTGCACGCGTTCGGGGATGTCGATCCCGAGCAGGGGCTCGACTTCGCGGCCTTTGGGCAGAGCTTCCTCGTGGCGGGGATACCGCTGGCGCAGGACAGCGCGCTTATCGATGCGGGCTTCGACGTGCGGCTTGGACCTGGAGCGACGGCGGGTATCTTCTACACGGGCCAGTTCGGCGATGCCGTGAGCGACAACGCCGTCAGCGGCCAGGTGAAGTGGCAGTTCTGATTTGGGCAGTCGGCAATGGGCAGTGGGCAGTCGGGTCTGTCATCCCGGAAGCCGTGAGCGCACGTGAGCGGCTATCCGGGATCCAGGAGAAGTGCGCCGTAGGCTCAGCTGCTAAAGTGTCTGCGACGCTTCTTGCGCTGGGTTCCCGGTCTTGCTCGGCTTCTGTAGTGCCATGCTTTGCATGGACGCCTCGCGTCGCCGGGAATGACAGATACTCGACCTAGTTGCCGGCGAGGGTGCTCAGCGAGCACTCCAACTGATACTGGTATCCGCCTTCGGCGTATTCCATCGTCGGTGTGCAGTTCAGCTCAGCGCCAACGACTGACGTGATGATGACCGACCCGAAGCCCTTGCGTGCGGGGGCACTGGCGGGCGGTCCGCCGGTTTCCGTCCAGTTGAAGCGAAACCGTCCTTCATCCCCGCCGTCGTTCAAGACGGCCCACGTGATCTTGACCCGGCCCGAGCCTACGGACAGCGCGCCGTGCTTTGCGGCGTTCGTCGCCAGCTCGTGGAATACCAACGACAGGGTTTGCGCGTTCCGTGCGGGAACGACGACGGCTGGACCGCTGAACTCGGCGCGATCGCTGATCGTCTTCAGGCCTTCCGACAAGATGTGATGCAGATCCGCGGTTTCGGCCGCCTCGTCGGTCAGTGTGTTGTACGTGTTTGCCAGAGCGCGCAGACGGCCTACGAAGACTTCGCGAGCGTCGTCGAGCGTTCGCTCGCCGCTCAGCGTGCGCATGGCGATAGATTGGATCACGGCGATGAGATTCTTGCCGCGATGCGAGAGCTCGCGCATGAGCAGCTGCTCACGGTCGCGGAGCGCCTTTGCTGCGACGTTGCGCTCGACATGACGACCAGCGAGATCGGCGCACAGATCGAGGGCGCGCAGTTCGCGATCGTTCGGCTCGTGCTCGTCGAGCCAGTAGACGGAAAACATCGCGAGGACATTGCCGCTGCTGTCGATCACTGGGGTCGAGACGGCGGCGACAACACCGTAAGAGCGGAGCGCTGCAGCGATCTCGCTGAACTTGGGATCGGCGCGCAGGTCGCGGACAGTGACGCGCTTTTTCTGCTGTAACGCGACCGAACACGTCGTGCAATCTTCCAGGCGGACGACTGCGAACTTGTCGAAGACGGTGTCGCCGAAGCCGACCTGACCAACCATGCCGAGCTGGCCCTCGGGCGTCAGCAGTTGCACAGTTCCCAGACGTGCACCGACGAGGCTCGCCGCAGTGGTCAGAACATCGACGAGGACATCCGACAGGATATTGGTGGTGGCGAGACGGAGACTGAGCGCATGCAAGCGCTTCAAGTCTTCCACTTCGTCGGTTAATTGCAGCTCGCTTTCGTATATCCCTGCCCGGGCGCTGGAAAACGCTGAGGAGGGCGCAATCACCGATCGTTCGGCCGTCCGTTGGACCATGGCCTGTATCCGCCTAACCCCGTATAGCTGCAGCTTCGCTATCTCTCTGTAGCACACGGGGAACTCGCCTGCACGCGGCGGGATTAATGGCAATTCCTGCAAAAGTTGGCAAAGTGCGTCGAGCCGCGCTGGGGAGATAGAGGCATGGTGTCCAAGCCGTCCGGGGGAGGGTCAGAAGCCCTATCTCTTCGGCACCATTTGCGCAGCGCCACGGCGGCGCTGCACGAGCGCGTCGATGCCTATTTCGCCCAGTTTCTCCAGCAGGGGGACAAGGGCTATGAGCGTTTCCTACTGAGTAGCGCCAGCGCGATCCTGCCACTGGAGGATGCGCTCGATAAGGCAGGGGTTTCGGCGGTGTTGCCGGATTGGGATGAGCGTTCACGTTCGGCGGCTCTCAAGTCCGACCTCGCGGAGCTGTCGCTTGCCCCGCCGGTCGTCGATGGTGTGGCCGGCTTGCCGCTGCCCTCCGACGAGGCCTACCTCTTTGGCGTGCTCTATGTTCTCGAGGGATCGCGCCTCGGCGCGCGCGTGATATCGCGTGAACTGGAGCAGGGGCAGCGGGCGGTTCCGAAGCGGTATCTAAGCCACGGGGAAGGCAAGCCGCTGTGGCAGAGCTTCGTGAAGCAGCTGGAAGCGTCCGAGGCGAGCCGGAGCAACCCGGAGATGGTTATCGCGGGGGCCCACGCCGCCTTCGGCATGTTCCTGCCCGCCGTCGCTGAAGCCCCCGCATAGGGGTAATGAAACCTTTTTGACGCTATGGAGTTTATTGGGGCTCCCGCCGCTAAACCCCTCTTCCAATGGCTGCATCACTTGCAAGACACTCCCGACCATTCGGATCTGGCTAAGGGTCGCGTGGATCTCACGAATTGTGATCGTGAGCCGATCCACATCCTGGGCGCAATCCAGCCGATCGGGTTCCTGATCGCGGTGACGACCGATTGGATCGTCGCACGCGCTTCGGAAAACGTCGGCGAGTTCATCGGGTATTCGGCGGCCGAGCTCATCGGCCAGCCGCTGGCGAGATTCCTGCCGGCGAACGCGCTGCACGACCTTCGCAACCGCGTCGGGATGCTTCGGGGTGCGGATGCCGTCGAGCGGCTTTTTGCCTGCGCGCTGGTGAAGGACGCGCTGTTCGACATCGCCGTGCATTCCTCGGGATCCTACATCGTCATCGAGGGCGAGAGAGGGCTAGAGGCGCCTAAGGACACCACCGGCACCGTGCGCTCGATGATGGCGCGACTGGATCAGGCGGCCGGCTTCCCTGCATTCTATCGCGAAGGCGCGCGGCAGGTGCGGGCCCTGCTCGGCTACGACCGGGTGATGGTCTACAAGTTCGATGCCGACGGGTCCGGCGAGGTGGTGGGCGAAGCGTGCCGCAGCGGCATCGGCTCGTTCATGGGGCTGCACTATCCGGCGAGCGACATCCCGCAGCAGGCGCGGGCTCTATATCGGCGCAACCTTTTGCGCGTGATCATCGACGTGAACGCGACGCCGGTGCGGGTCGTGCCGGAGGTCGACGAATTCGGGCGGCCGCTCGACCTGTCGCTGTCGGTGCTGCGGTCGGTGTCGCCGATACATATCGAATATCTCAAGAATATGGGCGTCGAGGCGTCGCTGTCGATCTCGATCATCGTCGACGGCGAGCTGTGGGGGCTGTTCGCGTGCCATCACTACGCGCCGCGCGTGCCGAACTTCCAGATGCGCTCGGTGAGCGAGCTGTTCGCGCAGATGTTCGCGATGCGTCTGGAAAGCCGCGAGCGGCGCGCGGTCGTCGATTACGAGCGGAAGGCGCGCGATATCTCGGACCAGCTTTTGGGCGCCGTCGCTTCGGACGAGACGCTGCTCAAGGATCCCGACTGGCTCGCCGACATTCTGACGAGCACCATTCCGGCGGACGGTGTAGGAGTATGGATCAACGGAAGCTTCGCCTTCTCCGGCGCTACGCCTTCGATCGATCTGTTCCGCAGAATCGTGCGCTCCCTTAACGGGACCGCGGCGGGCAAGGTGTTTGCCACGGATAACCTTTCGTCGCTGGTGAAGATCGGCGACGACGATGCCGGCGGCGTGGCGGGCCTGCTGGCAATCCCGATATCGCGCTCGCCGCGCGACTACGTTGTGCTGTTCCGTTCAGAGATGATCCGCTCTGTGCGCTGGGCGGGCGATCCGCACAAGCCGGTCGAGTTTGGTCCGAACGGGCCGCGTCTTACGCCGCGCGAGAGCTTCGCGGAGTGGAAGGAACTGGTCGAGGGTCGTTCGAAGGCGTTCACGACTTCGGAGATGCGTGTTGCCGAGACGCTGCGCGCGACGTTGATCGAGGTGGTGCTGCGGCTCGCCGACGAAGCGGCGGCCGAGAGGCATCAGGCGAGCGCGCGGCAGGAGCTGCTGATCGCCGAGCTCAATCACCGCGTGCGCAATATTCTGGGCGTGATCCGCGGCCTCATCCGGCAGTCGCAGTCGGACGATGCGGAGGTGAAGAAGTTCGTCAAGGTCGTGGACGGGCGCATTCACGCGCTGGCGCGGGCGCACAACCAGATTACGGACGATCATTGGGGGCCGGCACCGCTACAGGCGCTGATCGATGCGGAGGCGGCCGCGGTGTCTAGCGGCACCACACGCATTGGCGGCGGTGGTCCGCCGGTGCTGCTTAATCCGCAGGCCTATTCGACCATGGCGCTGGTGGTGCACGAGCTGGTGACGAACTCGACGAAATACGGCAGCCTGTCGAACGGCGGCGTGGTCGAGCTCTCGTGGCATCGCAACAGCAATCGCGATCTCGTGGTGACGTGGCGAGAGCACGATGGGCCGCCGGTGCGGCCTCCGGAGCGCAAAGGCTTCGGCACAACGATCATCGAGCGGTCGGTGCCATACGATCTCGGCGGCAGTGCGGAGGCGCGCTACAAGGAGAGCGGCTTCGAAGCCGACTTCGTCATTCCCGCGCGGCATGTGTCGGACCCGAAGTCCTTTGCAGGGCCGGACATAAAATTTGCGCGCTCGAGCGCCAGCCATCCGGTGGAGCCGCCGCCGAAGTTCCTGGCCGGGCACACCGCGCTGCTGGTGGAGGACAGTCTCATCATCTCGCTCGATGCCGAGGACATCCTCGGGCGGCTGGGCGCCGACAGCGTCAGTGTGCACGCCACCACGCAGGGCGGGCTCGACCATCTGGAATCCGGGCGTCCGACGGTCGGGATTCTCGACATCAATCTCGGCGATCGCACGAGTTTTCCGATCGCCGACCGGCTGCAGGAGCTGGGTATACCCTTCATCTTCGCCAGCGGCTACGGCGAGCAGGCGTCGCTCCCGATGGAGCATCGTGACCGCATGGTGGTGCAGAAGCCCTACACGCTGGAGAACATCGCCACAGCGCTGGCCGAGCTGTTCAAGG